>JANXZI010000297.1 GCA_025355595.1 Spartobacteria bacterium | reverse complement strand
CCCTTTTACATGCGCGTCGGAAAGCGCCTCGCGAAAGGCGGCGCGGAAATCGCCGTGCAGTTCAAGGAACCGCCGCGCGTGCTTTTCAACACCTCCGCCGACGCCCCGCTCGGCCCGAACCAGCTCGTCATCCGCATCCAGCCCGACGAGGGCATCTCCCTGCGCCTCCAGTGCAAAGTCCCCGGCAGCGTGCTCCGCATCGAGCCGGTGAAGATGGACTTCCACTACGGCGCGAGCTTTGGCAAACAAAGCCCCGAGGCCTACGAGCGCCTCATCCTCGACGCGATGAGCGGCGACGCCACGCTCTTCGCCCGCCGCGACGAAGTGCAGGAGGCGTGGAAGTTCGTGGACGCGATCGAGACCGCCTGGCACGGCGAAACGCGAAGCACGGAACTCGGAGCGCGGACCGACGGCACGCCCGGCCTCTTCGAATACGCCTCCGGCTCATGGGGCCCGAAGGAAGCCGACGAACTGCTCGCCCGCGATGGGCATGCTTGGCGGAGGATGTAACTTGGCTCGGAGCATTATGAATCTGCCCTTTGTTAGACTTGTCGCTGGGCTGAACCTGCTTAACCTATCCCCATGAGCACCTCGGAAATCCTCGCGGAACTGCCCCGGCTTTCACCCGAGGAAATTGCTGCAATCCGCCGCAGTCTCGGAGCATCGGGCGCTGCGGAAGTTCCCGGCACTGGCGCGCGCCCGGCCGATTACGATTCCCTCTTCGGCTGCCTCGCAAACGATGCGGCATTCGAGATCCCCGAGCGGCATCGCTGGCGGCCTGCGCCGAGCTTCGACTAAAACCGCGGCGTGCGCTTTTTCGTGGATACAAACATCTGGGTGTTCTGCCTGCGCGGGCGTTCGCGCGAGGCGTGGTCGCGCATCGTATCCGTGCCAGCATCCAAAATCGTGCTCGCGCTGCAAACCTATGCCGAGCTGCGCCTCGGCGTGGAGAAGTGCGCACGGCCCGCGCAGGAACTCGCAAAACTCAATGCCGTGATTTCGCCATACTCCGTGGTGCTGCCCTCGCTCGCGACCGCTGAACGCTACGCGCACATTCGGGCCGATCTCGAAAGGCGCGGGCTGTCCATCAGTGAGCAGGACTTGTGGGTCGCAGCATCCGCGCTGGATGAGGGCGGAACCGTGGTCACGAACAATGTCGCGGAGTTCGCGCGCATTCCAGGGCTGTCAGTCGAGGATTGGACGGAGCCGCTGGCGTAGCGAATAATCAGTCTGTCGCTTGTTCCCCTTGTTCCCCCGTCCGTCATGCCGTTAGGGTTTAGGATAAGTTTTCAAGGTCATTGAAGGTTGGAGGAATCCATTTTTGTCAGGAGTAAAAATTAAGCTCATCTCCGCAAGATGGGTATCAATCTCGAAAGATGCGGAGGCGATCCAAGCAAGGCTAGAACCATGAAACTCCTGAGAGTAAGTCCATTTTGAGTATATCATCGGCTCAATTTTATCAACGCGTCTGACCTGAACACGAATTGAAAAGATCCGCAGGCGAAAGATGCCCTCCCGCGCATGCAGCCACAATTGCAGCGTGTCTGAGGTCGTCAACGTGTAATCCACGTTGATCGGCTGGCCGATCACTGCTTTCGGCAATGACGCGTGTGGATCTTTTTCTCTCACGCACTGTTCCGCAATCGAATCCACAGTCTGCGCGTCGGCGGGATTACCTGTGTTTGAGAGAATGCGTCCATCCATATTTATACTAACGGTCCTGTCGCATTCCGGCTCAAATGGCTCTAGTCCCTTTAACTCAAGGAAGCGAATTTTATAACTGCTTCGCACAAGTTCTGGAACGATATAGAATGGCCCTATGTTCGAACTGTCCGCATTTCGTTCAAGAGTCATCAGTTTGACCTTCGGGCCGACTCTTAGCGCCACATCTTCAATGATAGATCGTGGAAAGCCAGCTTCTGATACGCATATGAGGCCATTCGCGCCAACCTCTTCCATTTTCCTTAACCACCCACCAAACGTGTTGATATCTGGTTTTACTCCCCGCTGCTGGACCTCAACGATAAAAAGCTGCTGGCGCGGTTCCCTCCCTATTCTCAAAACAACATCACACTGTCTCGAACGATTCTGACCGAGCACCGGAAGCCACACATTGTGCTCGACGAGCGCATCCGGGGATAGCGACCTTTCGATCGCTGCAACGAGTTCTTCCGCAGATTTCCATGTGAGGACTGTTTCCATACACCGGATCGTATGCATTTGTGTGCGTGCATTCGAGTAGAACCACTGCGATTTTTGGCGTTATCGTTGCTGTCACCGTGAAACCACTCACACTTGCACGATGTTGCCGTGAAGAGCAATATGGCGCGACACCGCGTTCACCTGCCGGTTTCCATTTTCCATTTTTCACGCCATGCCCACCGCCGCCGCACCCAACGAATCCGCCACCTTCGGCACGCCCGTCGAACTCACCGCCATCGCGCGCGAGCTGAAGAAGCTCTGGGCCGCTGATGAGACCCGCACGCGCGCTTCGCTCATCAATTTCGCCATCATCTGCGAGGGCGAGGATGCGATGCAGGACAGCACACAGCTCCTTGAGCGCTTCGTGCGCAACCACTCCTTCCACGCGCTCCTCATCGGCATTGACCCGCACGCCGCCGAGACCTCCGTGCAGGCGTGGATCAACGCGAACTGCTACCTTCCCAAGGCCGGCGCGAAGCACGTCTGCTGCGAACAGGTCACCATCTCCGTGCAGGGAAAAGTGCGCGAACTTCTGCCGAATCTCATCTTCTCGCAGCTCGACTACGACCTTCCCCTCACCCTCTGGTGGCGCTGCGAATGCCCCGAGCAGGTGGACGCCGAAATCTGGCGCTGGGTGGACCGCCTCATCTTCGACAGCGGCACCTGGAAAAACCCGCGCGCACAATTCGCCGCCATGCGCGCCGCACTCGCCGCCAACCGTTCCGCTCACGACGTCGCCACCCGCACCGTGCTCGGCGACTTGAACTGGGTCCGCGCCGGAAATCTCCGCCAAGCCATCGCGCAAATGTACGACCTCCCCGGCGGCGCCGCGCGCCTTCGCAAACTGCGCGGCCTCGCCATCAGCCACGCGCCCGGCTCGCGCACCACCGCGCTGCTCTTCCTCGGGTGGTTTGCCGCGCAGCTCGGCTGGAGCAATGGCCACGCGCCGGCGCGCATCGAGGCCGCGACCGGTGTCGCGAACCGCGTCACCTTCACGACGCCGGAGGGGGGCAAAGTCGCGTGCGAACTCAGCGAATCCTCCGGCGCGCCCATTCACCGCGTCATCCTTGAGCACGACGATGTGAGCATCACCGTGGATCACCCCGCGCACGCCGAACATCTGAACCTCACCCTCGTGTGGAAGGACGGCCGCCTCACGCGCCACCTCGTCCCCGCCGACTCCACCGACCTCGCCGACATCCTCGACGAGGAACTCTCCCGCGAGCCGTCCGAGA
>JANXZI010000284.1 GCA_025355595.1 Spartobacteria bacterium | reverse complement strand
GACGGCGCGCCCGACTGGAAGAGATAGATGATGCGCTTTGCCTTCGGCGTGAAATTTGGGAACGCCGGTTTCTCCGCCGCGAAGAGCGACGGACCGAGCAGCGAGCCGAGCGCCGTGAGGCCGATGCCTCCTGCGGATTGCTGGAGAAAAGTGCGCCGCGAGACGGCCATGCGCTGCGCTGCGGTGAGGGAGAAAAATGCGGGATCGTTGCAGTTCATCGTCGTGGAGTGGATGTGACTACCGTGCAGCGAGGCGCGGCCTTGCGCAAAATAAAAGCCGGGTGCCGATATTGCGCCGCTTGCGAAAAAAAGCGGCGTCCATAGAGTCCGCGCCCCTATGAGTACAACCACTGCACCCGAGAAACATGAATTTCAGGCCGAGATCGCGCAGCTTCTGGATCTCGTTGTCCATTCGCTTTACACCGACAAGGAAATCTTCGTGCGCGAGCTGATTTCCAATGCGGCGGATGCGAGCGAAAAGTTGCGGTTTTTAAAAACGAGCGGTCAGGAAATTGTGGAGCCGGATGCGGCGCTTAAGGTGACCATCGCGACGGATGACACGGCGAAGACGATCACCTTCACGGACGCGGGCGTCGGCATGTCGCACGGCGAGCTGATCGAGAATCTCGGCACGATCGCGCACTCGGGATCGAAGGCGTTCCTCGATCAGCTCCGCGCAAAGGCGCAGGGTGGGCCGGTGGATGCGACGCTCATCGGGCAGTTTGGCGTGGGATTTTATTCCGCATTCATGGTGGCGGATAAGGTCACGGTTTACTCGAAGAGCTGCCGTCCAGGCGAGACGGGGTGGAAGTGGGAGAGTGACGGCAAGACGGGGTACGAGATCGAGCCGGCGGAGGATCTTTCGCGCGGGACGAAGGTCGTCGTGCATCTCAAGGACGATGAGTTTGCGAAGGCTTGGAAGGTCGAGGAGATCATCAAGCGCTACTCGAACTTCGTGCCGCTGCCGATCGAGGTGAACGGCAAGGAAATCAACACCGTGCAGGCGCTGTGGACGCGCAACAAAGCCGAGATCAAGGACACGGAATACGACGAGTTCTACAAATACATCGGGCACGACACGGATGCGCCGTTGTACCGGCTGCACTTCAATGCGGATGCGCCGCTGGCGATTCGCGCGCTGCTCTTCATCCCCGCAAAGAACCTCGAGCTGGCGACGCTCACGCGCGAGGAGCACCATGTGGATCTGTATTGCAAAAAGATCCTCATCGCGTCGCGCGCCAAGACGCTGCTGCCGGAGTGGACCCGCTTCCTCCGCGGCGTGGTGGACAGCGAGGATCTGCCGCTGAACATCTCGCGCGAGACGATGCAGGACAGTGCGCTCGTGGCGAAGCTGCGCGAGGTGCTGGTGAAGCGGCTGCTGAAATTCCTCGACGAGGAGTCGCGCGCGGACGCGGAAAAATACGCGCGCTTTTTCAAGGAGCACGGCCACTGCCTGAAGGAGGGCGTGGCGCACGATTACTCACACCGCGAGGCGCTGGCGAAGTTGCTGCGCTTTGAGTCCAGCACGACGGAGAGCGGGAAATTCACGAGCCTCGCGGACTACGTGTCGCGGATGCCGGAGGAGCAGAAGGAAATTTACTACCTGAGCGCCGCAAACCGCGAGGCGTGCGAGGCCGCGCCGAGCTACGAGGTGTTCCGCGAGAAGAAGTGGGAGATGCTTTTCCTCGCCGATGCGCGCGATGAATTTGTCCTGGAGAGCCTGCGCGAATTCGACGGCAAGAAGCTCGTCGCCGCGGAGAAGGCGGACGTGAAGCTCGACCGCGACGTGCAGGGGCTCGACGCGGAAACCGCGGGGAAGCTTGCGGAGTTCATCAAGGAGAGCGTGGGCGAGCGCATCGGCGAAGTGCGCGTGTCGAAGCGGCTCGTCGGCAGCCCGGCCATCGCACTCAGCTCGGACAGCGAGATGACGGTGAACATGCGGCGCATGATGAAGGCGCTCAACCGGGACGGCATGGCCGGGCCGGAGCCGATGCCGGACATTGAAATCAATCCCGAGCACGCGCTGATCGTGAGCCTGGAGAAGATGCGCGCTTCGGACGCCGAACTCGGCAAGACCGTCGCGCTGCAGGTCGCCGACCAGGCGCTCGCCGCCGCGGGTCTGCTCGACGATCCGCGCACGATGCTCGGGCGGATGACTGCGCTGCTCGAAAAACTGTGCGCAAAGTGAAGCGGGGCAAATGAAGCGGGGCTTTTAAATTTTGAATTCTGAATTGGTGATTTCCGACAAAAGTCATTTTTTGTAATTATCCAGCTTCCGGAATCCAAAACTCATCATTCAAAATTCAAAATTTCCAGTGATTGACCCCGAGGCCACCGGTCTGTCACATTTGCCGATGACCGCCGCCGGTGGTCGCCAAACACAACCTAATACCCTTATGAAACCAACCATCATCATCGCCGCCATCGCCGCGCTGGGCTTCACCGCCTGCGAGGAAAAGAAGGTCGACACCGACACCAAAGCAAAAGAAGAGGCCAAGAAGGCCGTGGACAAGGCCGCTGACAAGGCCAAGGACGCAAACGCCAAGGCCGCCGATGCCGCGAAAACCGCAAATGAGAAAGTGGATGCCGCCGCCGATGCCGCAAAGAAAAAGATCGATGCGATTCCGTCCGCGCCGTCTGCACCGAAGCCTGCAGTCCCCGCGCCAACGACCGACGAGGTGATCAACTCGGCGCCGGATGCCGCGCCCGCGCCCGCTCCGAAGCCGCCGGTGCCTCCCGCGCAGCCGATTGGCGAAGGCAAGTAAGCGACGAGACAGAAAAATTCAAAGCAAACCCCGGCTTCGAGAGAGGCCGGGGTTTTGTTTTTCCCAAGGCGGATGGAGCGAATGGACGGGGTGAACATTCGACCAGTGACGAATGACGAAAGACGAGTGCGCTTTCTGAACGCGGCATTCGCGATGGTTGTTTGCCTGTTATCGTTTTGCAACCGAGCGCAGTGTGAGCAACTCCTGATTTTTTTCCTTCGCGATTTTGTTGAAGCCCGCGTAGGCGGCTGCGTCGGCGTTGAAGTCGCGCACGACTGCGGCGTGGTTTGGATCGAGTGATGCTCGGCGTCCCTGGAGCTGCTGGTGCCACCAGGTGAGCCGCGCGTTGAGCTGGTTCACGAGCTTTTCCTTTTCCGCGAGCTTTTGGACTTGCAGTGGCGGGCCGGCGCGCACGGGCTTCGCATCGTCCTCGTCGGAGTCTTCGTCGGCGAGCATCTCGCGCATCCCTTCGTTGCGGT
>JANXZI010000251.1 GCA_025355595.1 Spartobacteria bacterium | reverse complement strand
CCTTCGACGAGAAGTCTGCGCACTCCGCGCTGTCGCAGCCCGCGCAGCTTTCCGCCGAGCGGCGTGCGAGGCTGCTCGCGTATTTCAAGAGCGGCGCGCACGCAGCACCGGTGGCCGTCAACGTGAAGCCGAAGCGGGATTGGAAATGGGCCTTCCCGCTCGGCCTCGCCGCATCGCTGATGGCGCTGCTCGGCGGGGCGATGTTTGTGAACGGCTTTGGGCTGCGGAAGGAGTCGCGCTTTGCTTTCGCACTGGGGTCAAAGTCTTACCGGGCCACGGATGGGTTCTCGAATCTGGAGGGGTGGCAGGAAAGGACGGCCAATGAGAAGGGTCTGGCGCGCTCGGATGCGGATGTGAAGCGGGGGTCTTCTTACTTGTATAGTTCAGTTGATGAGTTGTTCCACGAATCGAAGGAGTCGGCTGAGTCGGCGTCATCAACCGTGATATCTCAGATTCGGGGAGTGGCCGGAGCAGACAAGGATGCGAATGGCCGCGCATGGAAATCGCAACCGGGCATGATCCGCGTAATTCCGTCGAGCAGGACCGGTTTCGATTCCGAAAAACTTTACAGTTCCACTCCCAAGCTCGCAGCCAAGGACGCGACCAAGACGGATTCGGAGACTGATAAGAGTCGGCTCGCCCTGACCGCAAACTCCCGGAGTCCGGAGCTAAACTTGTTCGGCCGCCCGAGGACTTCCAACTGGCCGACTGCCCGCGTCGCATCTCCAGAACCACCGCGCCCCGATGTGGCGGCGACCGCACCGGCACCCAGGCCGTCCGGAGCGGGCGCTGTCTATCTTCCCGCTACCGCTGCGGAGGCTCCTGCTTTGGACCTCTTCACTATGCCGATAGTCTCAGCCGGAGGCGCTGGAGCGACCGGAGGCAGGGCGGATGATTTAGCGATTTCCGAGCCGTATTCCACGGCCGGAAAAGTGAACATCACGTCGCAGTTGAAGCCGTTTCCGTACGCAAGAAATGCCGCGCACGGTGCGACGGAAACAGCCTGGGCTGCCGGACCAGGCGATGCGGTGAACAAGAGCGAGAAGGACGGAAAGTCCGCCGACTTCGACAGCGGAATCGGTCATTTTCCTGACCGGGCCTTTGCGGGAAAAGTGGATACTGGGAACGCACAGCCGCAGCTTTTTACCGACCTGAATCAGCCCGTTGATGTCGCATCCCCGGATGGATTGAAGAGATACCCGATCTTTGATCCTGCCCTCGCACCTGTGCGTCTGGCGGAGGATGACCGAAAGGGAGCATACGCGATCGAAGGCATGGAAATCAGCGCTGGCCGAACTGCCGGTCGCACCGATCTCAACGGACTTTCGGGAACGACGGCCCCCACCGGTAGTGTGGCCAAGACCGATGCCGCCGAAGCGTCAGCAAATCTCAGCAGCGTCCCTGCGGGCAAACCGCCTGAGCAGCGCGCGGATGCCAAACCAGCATATTATGCCGGATCATTCTGGGACACGCCACAGGTGCGGACTTATTTGGATCGTGGCAGCAATGTCGCACCGGAAGCGTATCGCGGCGGCCTGTCGAGTGCGCCGCCGGCTTCAAATGAGTTTCAGCGGTATCCCGCTCACCCAACCACGACCTCGCTGGGAGTGGTGTTCCCAAACCTTTTACCGAAGTCCGAGGCAGCCGCCGCGAAACTCACCGGAATCGCCCGCGGCACCAAGAATGGCACGGACGAACCATCCGCTGCTCCGAGTGCCACCGCGGGGCTCGCGACGGCAGGCGACTCGATCGGCCCCGTTCGCATTGATTACGGAACGCCGATTTCAGAAACGCAGAAGTCCGATACCGGGAAATTCCAATTCAATGAGGGATACAAATTCGGCGGGCCAGCCGGGCCATCGAATGGCGACGCCACTTCCAAGCACGACAACCCGCTTCTGGGGGATCTCGCAGGTGAGCGCGCTGCCTCTCCGACTGGTGAGAGCGCCAAGGATAAGGTGGATTGGATGCTTGTCACCAAAGACGGCAAGTTGACAAAAAATGCGCCGGTGTCGGCGAAGCCCGGTGATGGAATTTCCGGCGGGGAACGGAACGGCGAAGGGGATAAGATCGTCGGGCGAATCGCATTCTGGGCCGATGACGACACTGCCAAGGTGAACATTGACAGCGCAGGGGGCTACGCCGCGAGAACCGGTTTCGACTCGGAGAAACTTTACGCAATGACACCCCGACTGATGCTAGGAGGGTCGCAAAGCCCGACCATTTCCATCATCGCCGGCGCGGACTCGGTGCGCAAATCGGGCGCGGGCACCTGGCAGATGACCGGTGCGAATACGTTCACCGGCGGGACGGCTGTGAACGGCGGGACTCTGTCGCTGAATGACGGGACGACTCTGAGCAGGGCAGCCGGTGCCCCGGTTGAATTCGATTTCCAAGCCGGAATACCTTTCAATGTCTCGAAGCTCAGTCTGCACGACGGATACGCACCGGAACTCGATACTGCGCGGAAGGACTCCGGCACGCTGCCTGCGAGTTCCGCCGCACTGAGCCAGCGCGAAAGCCCGCTCCGCCTCCAGCTCGCGGGAGGCACGGATTTCGAAATCGAAATACACCCCGCGCCGGACGGCCCCGATGCGACTGAGAAGGCAGGCACTGGAAACAGCATCGAAGCTACGGCGATCCGGGAACTCGGCCGCCGCGTCTCGCGCGAACAGTTTGCGAAGAACGAGACAGCGGCAGGCGCTGAGGCGCTGAGAAAGAAAGATTACGACGCGGCATTTTCCCATTACAAGATTGCTTCTGAGAGCATCCACGTCGACTCTCTTGCAACCGCGACGAGCCGCCAGAGCGCCGTGGATGGCCTGACCAAATCCGCGGTGAAACTCGCCGAGCAGCGCGTGAACGAGGGCTACTACGCCAGCGCGGCGCAGACTTTGCAGGAGGCGCTGAAGCAGGATCCGAATTCCGCAAAGGCGAGGAGGATGCTCACGGACATCGAGGCACCGGAATATTTCAACAAGCAGGTGACGCCGCAGCACCGGCAAAAAGTGGAGGAGGTGAAGGCAGCCGCGG
>JANXZI010000231.1 GCA_025355595.1 Spartobacteria bacterium | reverse complement strand
ACACGTCGCGGACGCCTTTGAAAAAACGAACTGGAAATACCGCTACTGCTGAATGAGCAGCGGGCCCGCGGGATCCTTGAACCACGCCTGCGAGAGCATGAACGAGCGCGGCGGATCGGGGTCGCGCGACTGATCCAGCTTGCGGACCGTCTTGCCGGCCGTGGCGTCTTCCGGCTGCGACGAGGCGATGTCCACCGGTGTGCCGATGCGAACGAGCGCGAAGAAGCGCGCGGCAGCCTCGCGGTGCATGCGGATGCAGCCGTGCGTGCGCGGGTAGGGATGGACGAAGCCTTCGTGGAATCCGTAGGCGGGCTTCCACGAGCACCAGTAGGCCATGGGGTAGCCGGCATCCGGCTCGCTCGCGCGGCGCTTCTGCTTGATTTTTTCGCCAATGGTGTAGTGGCCCGAGCCGGTCGCACCATTCGCACCGACGCAGCCCTGGACGGCCATGAGGACGCGGCTGCCTTCCATCACGTAGATGTTCTGCGTGGAGGTGGAGACTTTCACGCGGACTGCCGCCGGGTTATGCGGCGCGTAGGCTTTCACGGAATAGCCGCCGCCCATGCCGATCATATTTCCGCATCCGGAAAGAGCCGCGAGCGCTGCGACAGCGAGGAATGTGTGGAGAAGGTGTTTCATCGGGCGCGAAGAAAGGCGGTTCCGCCGCCGTTGTCAAATGCCCTTGCTTGGCAAAATGGACTCAGCACGCAGCTTGTCGAAGGCGTCCCATTCGTTTGCGTAAAAGGGATACTCCGTCGCGGTGGCGTGCGGCTTGTGGCGGAAGTGTTTGTAAGGCCACAGCCACAGGCCGGGCTCGCGGCGCAGGCTCGGCTCGAAATGATCCCAGCACGCCTGCGCAATCTCGCGGAGCGTGGCGCCGGGCGGATGTTCGAGGACACTCACGCGCGCATCGCACGAGCCGTCGCTGTTTGAATACGTGTCCACGCACGCGACGAGCGCATCCGCCCGCTGCGCGAGCACCGCGTGGAGGATGCTGGCGCTCATTTCCAAGCCGAACGCGCGCACGATGGTCGCGGCCTGGGTCGGCGGGACGCTCAGGTCGCAAAGAAATGCCGCGCGCCCACCGCGCTTCACCGTGCGCAACATGCGGAGCATGGAATTTTCCTGCGGGATGATCATCTGGCCGGTCACTTCGCGCAGGGTTTTGAAAATAGCGTCGAGGCCCGGGTTTTTGAAATGCTCGGCGACCGCGATGGCACCGGGGCCGCCGAAACTGCACGAGAGGCTCGACCATTCCCAATTTGCCGCGTGCAGCGAGACGTAGATGATGCCGCGCCGCTCGCGGGCTGCTCGCTCATTCAGCGCGTCCCAGCCGTGGACCCGGAGGAAGTGCCGGTTCTCCGGCCGCGCGAGGGCGGGCGACCAGAAAAGGTCCACCATCGTGCGGGCGAAATTGCGGTAGCTCGCATGCACGATCTCGCGGCGCAGCCCGTCGGTGAGCGACGGGCCGAGGGCGCAACGCACATTTTCCAGCGCGACCGTGCGACCGCGGCGATCGAGCTTGAAGGCCACCGTGCCGAGGCCGTTCGCGAGATGGACGCAGCTCCGGCGCGTGAGGTGCGGGATCCACCACGCGAGCAGCCGGCAGAGTGCGGTCTCGATGAAGTGGCGGAGTTTTTTCACGGAAAATTGCGGCGCGTGGCAGCGGGGACGGTTCTCAACGGCGTGCTCTTACTCTTCCTCTGCAAACGGATGACGCGGCGGTTTCACGGAAGGGGCTGGGATTAAAATGAGGATTAAAAATATGATTAAGAGATGGAAGCGTGGCGTTGGCGGTCAGTCTGCGTGGCGGGGCAACTGAATACCGATTTGCGGCGAAGTGAGAACTTGGAACTTGGAAGATCAGACCCACAACGCAGAACTGACCGCCATGGACTCCGCCGCCCTCCTCGACATCGCCCGCCGCATCCTCGCGCAGCCGACCGCGCCATTTCACGAGGGCGCCGTGCGGCGGGAGATCCGCGCGTTGCTCGCGGACTGCCCGCATGTCGCGCTGACCGAGGATCGCTTCGGCAACTTGCTCGCGCACTACCGCCGTGGCCGCGGCGCGGCGCGGTTTGCATTTGCCGCACACATGGATCACCCGGCGTACGTCGGGCGCGAATTCCTCGGCGGCGTGCCCGAGCGCTACCTGAAAAAGAAACCGACCACGCGCAAGT
This sequence comes from Spartobacteria bacterium, assembly GCA_025355595.1. Taxonomy (GTDB): domain Bacteria; phylum Verrucomicrobiota; class Verrucomicrobiia; order Chthoniobacterales; family Chthoniobacteraceae; genus SXWH01. Next base: position 8,706 of record JANXZI010000231.1, on the reverse strand, counting down.
TCGGCGGATTCCGCATGTGGGATCTTCCGGCGTGCGAACTCCGCGCCGGACGCATCCGCTCGCGGGCGTGTGATGATCTCATCGGCTGCGCGGCCATCGTCGCCGCGCTCCGCGAACTCGAATGCACCGGCGCGCAGTGCGCCGCGTGGGGACTTTTCACGCGAGCGGAGGAGGTCGGCTTCGTCGGTGCGATCGAGCTGGCGAAAAGCGGGCGCATGCCGAAAAGCGTCACCGTCGTGTCGCTCGAGACGAGCAGCGTGATGGGCGGCTCGGTGAAAATCGGCGGCGGCCCAATCATTCGTGTCGGTGACCGCACGAGCGTCTTCGATTCCGCAGCGACGGCGCAGCTTCAGGCCGCGGCGAAAACCGCGGGCATCACACACCAGCGTGCGCTCATGCAGGGCGGCACGTGCGAGGCCACGGCCTACGCGCTCTACGGCTACCGCACTGCCGCGATGTGCGTGGCGCTCGGGAACTATCATAACTGCGGCCCCGGCGACCGCATCGCACCGGAATTTGTGAGCCTCGAAGATTCGCTCGGCATGGCGCGCCTCTGCGTCGCCGCTGCGACCGTCGCACCCGCCGACCCGCACCGCGATCTGCGCGCAAATTTGGAAAAGCGCCTCGCCGACCACTGCCGGTTTTTTCGCAAGCTGGAAAAATAGCGCGCCTTTCGCGCTGCTCCTCGCAGCGGACAGCATGGTGAAAACAGTGAAGTGTGCATGCGCAAAAACTGCGACCTTCCGCCCGAGCGCACGCGAACCATGGGCTGAAGCCCGGCTACTTTTTCCTCGTGAAATCACACGCACAGGAAAATCCGCGCGGCGCGAAATTATAGAAATTATAACTTTGGCACACGCCTCGCTATATCGTCCGCCATGATAAGTCTCTCCAGCATCACTTCGGACATGGACACCGACCACGATTCGGACGCCGCGAGCGCCGTCGTCGCACAACCACGGTGCTATGGCATCACCATTTTCACTCTGCAATACAGCGAGGTTCGCGACTTCTACGTGAACCTGCTGAACGCACGCGTGGTGCATGAAAAATTCGGCCACTTCTGCAACATGGATCTCGCGGGCGTCCCCGTGTGCCTCCGCCCGGCGGAGCACAGCGAGATGGTCAGCTACTTTCACCTGAACCTCGTGCTTAAGCGCCCGGATTCGCTGCTCGCCGAGTTGCGGCGCCAGGGGATCATCGTCACGACGGTCGGGCCGTTCACGAATTTCCGGGATCCGGAGGGCCGGGTCGTGAAGCTCTCCGAAGTGCAGCTTTCGATGAGATGATTTCCAAGCGGGGCGGGTGGGCTGGGTTGGGCTACTATGGCCTGCCCGCTCCGCGAAGTCTCTCGATCCCGGCATAGACATTCATCGTCGTGCCGCGGATGAACGCCGCGAGCGCCTGACCGCTTTTTTCCGCAAGCTCGATCGCGAGCGAGGACGGTGCGCCGATGGCGGCGACCACGGGCACGCCGGCAGCGAGGGCCTTTTGCATCATCTCAAAGGACACGCGTCCGCTGAGGAAAATCACGTGCTGCGAAAGCGGGAGCAGGCCGTCGAGCAGCGCGCGCCCGAGCAGCTTGTCGAGCGCGTTGTGGCGGCCCACGTCCTCGCGCAGCGCGATCAACTTTCCCGCCGCATCGAAAAGCCCGCACGCATGTACGCCGCCCGTGCGGCGGAAGGCGCCCTGCTGCGCGGTGAGCAGCGCGGGCATTTCGAGGAGGAGTTTCGCACCGATGCAAAATTGCGATGTCACTTTTGCAAAATCGCGCAGAACCTGATCCACGGTCGCCGCTCCGCAGAGTCCGCAGCTTGCATTCGAGACGAGGCTGCGCCGGTGCCGCGTCGCGTCGAAGCGCGCGGGATCGCGCAGCATCACATCCACCATCGCCGCGCGCGAATCGTCGCCGCCGGGCCTCGGGACGATGCTCGCGATCTCTGCCGCGGAAGCCGCGATGCCCTCGCTGAGCAGCCAGCCCGCGGCGAGTTCCTCGTCCTGCCCCGGCGTGCGCATCGCGATCGCGACGGGCGCGCCCTCGATGCGGATCTCCAGCGGTTCCTCGATCACGACCTCATCGCGGCCTGGCCCCGGCATGACGCCGTCGGAATACCGGTGGATGGTCACTTCGCGAATCATGCGGCGCATCGTCTGGCAGACTGAGTCCATCTCCAACAACAAACCGAACTGCGGCGGGCAAAGCAGGCAGGGATTCCCATCTCGCGCGACGTGGGCGTCGCAGACGATGCGGGTTCCGGACGAGGGCTGACGCTTCAAAAAGCCGCGGTCATCCTGAGCGAATGAAACGAGTCGAAGGATCCCGTGGCATTGCGGATGGGTTCCGGAGATATTTGATCGCAACCCGGCAGTGCGACGGGGTTCTTCGGTCGCGTAGGTTCCCTCAGAAGTGACCTTCGCTTTGAAAGATTTTGATGCGTCAGTCCTGTCCGCGCTTGCCACCGGCCTTGGCCCCGGCAGTTTCCGCCGATGAAATCGCTCATCCGCTCCGCCGTCGCACTGGTCGCCGCGTTCACCTTTAGCTTCGCAGCCGTCCCGGACGACGTCCGCCAGGATCTCGCGAAGCTCGTGCCGGAGATCGTCCGCCTGCTTGAAGCGAAGGAATACGCCGCGGTGCTCGATGCGCTGGTGCCGCCGGCGGACTTCAAGAAGATCACCGCCGAGACACCGATTGCGGAGTTCGCGAAGGAGTTTGGCAAGGAGAAGGCCGGGCAGTTGCTCGAGGTGCTGAAGTCGCTGACGGACAAAAAGCCGAAGCTCTCCGACGACGGCAACACCGCGACCTTCGACCTGCCCGAGAATCCCGCCTTCCCGAAGAAGGCGATCACCTTCACGAAGATCGAGGGCCGCTGGTTCATCCAGAACTGACGCAGAAGAAGTGGCGTAGTCTTTCTCGCAGCGGATCTGCACAAAGATGTTTGAAAATAGCCCAGCGATTTATCGCTGGGACTGGGAACCCCGAATCGAACCAAGTCCCGCAAGGGACGGCAGAACGCTCCTGTCGTCCCTCGCGGGACTTATTCCCCATCCCATCGCTGACCCAGTGCTGAAGCACTGGGCTATTTTCAAATAGCGCCCTATGCCGCAGCCGCGACGCGGCGGACTTTCTCCGCGACCTCGGGGATGATCTTCAGCGCACGCGCCACATCCGCCGCGGTGTTAAAGCGCCCGAATGAAAATCGCAGCGTGCCGCGGGCGCGCGTGTCGTCGCAGCCCATCGCGCGCAGCACATGCGAAGGCTCATGCTGCCCCGTCGTGCAGGCCGAGCCCGCGGAGCAGCAGATGCCGCGCTGGTCGAGCAGCATGAGCATCGCCTCGCTCTCGACTCCGCTGAACGCGAGGCTCGTCGTGTTCGGGAGCCGGTTCACACGGTCGCCGTTCACCTGCACGCTCGCCACTCGCGCGAGGACGCCATCTTCAAAATCATCGCGCATCTTTTTCACCGCCGTCTCCTCGTGGCCGATCTGCTGCGCCGCGATTTCGCAAGCCTTGCCGAGCGCGATGATGCTCGCGACATTCTGCGTCCCCGCGCGACGCGAGCCTTCCTGCCCGCCGCCGGTCATCCACGGCACGAATTTCGTGCGGCGGTTCACGTAGAGCACGCCGACGCCCTTCGGCGCATGGAGCTTGTGGCCGCTCATCGAGAGCAGATTCACCTTCATGTCGCTGAGCTTGAATGGCGTCTTGCCCACGATCTGCACCGCGTCGCTGTGAAAGACCGCGCCCTTCGCGCGCACGATGTCGGCAATTTTCTCCACGGGAAAAGTCACGCCGGTCTCGTTGTTTGCCCACATGATCGAGACGAGCGCCGTCTCGTCCGTGATCGCATTTTCGAGTTCGCCGAGATCGATCTGCCCGTCGGAATCCACGCCGAGCCACGTCACGGGATGCCCGCGCTTCGCGAGCAGCTCGCATGTCTTCAGCGTCGCGCTGTGCTCGACGCGCGTCGTCACGATGTGCTGCCGGTCGCGGTCCATCGCCAGCGCGGAGTGGATCGCCGCATTCGTGCTCTCCGTGCCGCAGCTTGTGAAAAGCACCTCGCTGGCCTCGCAGCCGAGCAGCGTCGCGACCCGCTCGCGCGCGACCTCCAGCGCATCATTCACCTTTTTTCCGAAACGGTATCCGCTCGAAGGATTGCCGTAATTTTCCGACAGCCACGGCAGCATTTCCTCAACGACGGCCGGGTCCACGCGAGTGGTCGCATTGTTGTCGAGGTAGATCAGATCGCTGGCTGTGCTCATTGGAAAAAGGCAGCGAACTTAAAGCGCGATCCACCGGGAGCCAAGAGCAAGTTGAGTGATGAAAGTTGAGCGTTGAGAGGCTCTGCTCCCCCTCTCAACTCTCAACTCTCAACTTTCAACGCTCAACTTTTTCTCCGCCTTCAGCCCGTGCCGGTGCAGCATGAAGCTCCGCGTCGAAGTGAACAGCGAGGCCACCGCGCCGAAGATGAGCGGCGCCTTCCACAGGTGCAGCGAGTAGATGAGATTCAGCGAGCCGCCGATGATGCTGAAGTGCCAGAACTGGATCGGCATCACGAATTTTTTCTCCTTCTCCGACGCGAGCCACTGGATGAGGAAGCGCATGGAAAAAAGCCCCTGCGCCGCAAAGCCCAGCGCCGTCCAGCCCCAGTGATCGTGGCGGAGCTGATCCAGAATCGTCGCGAAAAAAATGGCCGGGATAATCACGCGCCCCGTATTTCATCCGCGCAGGAAAGCGGCAAGCGGGATGATGGCCGAAGTCCACCCTTCGTGCAGCAAGTCAACGCCCTCCCTCTTATTCCTATTCTTCTTCTTATTCTTGATCTGCAAGCGTAGCGCGCAGCGATTCCGCGGAGGGAGTAGGAATATGATCAAGAATCGGAACAAGACCTCGTTGCACGCGGCAATCGGTTGCCATCGCGCGGGCGGCGCGGATAGGCTGCGCCACTCTTCCGTGCCACGAATTCCCACCAGCGCCCGTCCCGGTGTCCGCCGCGTCGCAGTCACCGCGATGGGCATCATCAGCCCGCTCGGGCACGGCCTCGCGGCGACGGATGCGGCGCTGCGCGGAGGACGAGACTGCGTGAGCGAGGTCACGTCGTTCGACACGACGAAGTGCCGCTCGAAGACTGCGGGGCAGGTGACTTCGCTACCGGAGCCAACGTCGAAAAAGGAGGCGCGGCTGCATCGCGCGAGCCACATGATGATCGGTGCCATGCGCGAGATGCGCGGCGGCGATCCGGCATTCGTGCCGGATGCGATGGTCATCGGCACGACGAGCGGCGGGATGTCGTTTGGCGAGGAATTTTACCGCGCGCAAGTGAATGGAAAACGCATCCGCGGACGCGCGGCGCTCGTCGCAAACTATCCCCCGCAAAAGGCGCCGCTGGATTCGATGGAAGCCGTCGGGTTCCGCGCGCCGCTGCAAATCATCGCGAACGCCTGTGCCTCTGGGACGAACGCGATCGGGCATGCCTTCCACCTCATCCGCGCCGGGCTGAAGGGCCGCGTGCTGTGCGGCGGCTACGACGCGATTTCTGAAATGGTGTACGTCGGCTTCGACTCGCTGCAGGCTTCCACGACGGAAAAAGTGCGGCCCTTCGACAAGGCGCGCACCGGCCTCGTGCTCGGCGAAGGCGCGGCGGTGCTCGCGCTGGAGGATCTCGAATCCGCGCTCGAACGCGGTGCGCCGATCCTCGCCGAGATCACCGGCTACGGAATCTCGACGGACAACCATCACCTCACGCAGCCACACCCGAGCGGCATCGGCCCGGAACTCGCGATGCAGCGCGCGCTCGACGACGCCGCGCTCACGGACGGCGAGGTGGACTACATCAACGCGCACGGCACTGCGACGGCGTTCAACGACGCGAGCGAGGGCGCGGCCATTGCGAAAATTTTCGGCGCGCGAGTGCCGGTCAGCTCGACGAAGGCGATGATGGGCCACTCGCTCGGCGCGGCGGGCGCGATCGAGGCGGTGTTCAGCGTGCTCGCGATCCGCGGGGGATTCCTCCCGCCAAATATCAATCTGAACGAACGCGATCCGGCGTGGGATCTGGACATCGTCGCAAACACCGCGCGCCAATGTCGCGTCGGCTGCGTGGTGTCAAATTCGTTCGGTTTCGGCGGGACGAATGCGAGCATCGTGATCGAGGATGGGAAGACGGGCGTCCTCGCCGGTCATGGCAGAGAGGTCTCCGGCCGGTCTGGACAGCCAGTGCCGCGTGATCCTCTGCGCGCGAACATCGTCGGCATCGGCTGCGTGACGCCGCTCGGAAAATGCGCTGAAGAAACCACGCGCCGGATCCGCGCGGGCGAACGTGCGGCGCTGGCGAAGGTGAAAAGTCCCGGGAGTGGGCGCATTTTTTCCGCCGCGCTCGTGCCGCCGGAATTCACCGCGCACCTCGCGCGCGAGCCGAGGCTGCGGCGCGCGAGCGCGATCAGCCTGCTCGGGGCGGCGGCCGGAAATGAGGCGGTGGCTGCCGCGCTGATATCGAGGCCCGGGATGAAAGCGCGGCTGGCGGTCGTCTTCGGCGTGTCGAGCGGCGGCGTGCAGTACACGCGTCGATTCTACGGGCAGATCGCGGAGCAGGGTGCGGGCGCGGCGAGCCCGCTGCTTTTTCCCGAGACGGTGTACAATGCGCCGGCGAGCCACCTCGCCGCGATGCTCGGCGTGGATGGCGCGACCTACACGCTCGTGGGCGACGGCACTGTCGGCCTCCAAGCGCTGGAATTTGGCGCGCAGCTCATCGCGACCGGCGATGCGGATGATGTGCTCGTGGTCGCCGCGGAGGAACTCGACTGGATCCTGTTCGACGCCCATCGCGCGTGGGGTCTCGTGCTGCCACGGAAAAACGGAACGGACGACGCCTGGCCGCGCCGCGGAGTGCCGCTGGCCGAAGGCGCGGCGGCGATCCTGCTGAGCCGCGAGCCGGGCATCGCAAGGGTGTGCCTCGGCGAAGGGTACACGCATTTTTCCAAAGGCGACGCAGCGGCGATGCTGGGTCGCGTGCTCGCGGACATCGCGCCGGAGGGTCCGCTGGATTTCATCGTGAGCGCGGAGGACGACACCTGGGCCGGGGCGGAGTGCAGCCGCGCGCTCGCGCGAGATTTTCCAAAACTGCGCGACCGCTTGCTGAAGCCAAATTGTTCCATGGGTGAATGCCTCGGCGCAGGGGCGCTGCTGCAAGCCGTGCTCGCCGTGGAGGAATTGCGGCGCACCGGCACGCAACGCGCGCTCGTCGCGGCGCTCGGGTGGAATCAGCAGGCTGCTGTGGCGATGATCGAGCGCGGTGCTCAGTGAACGGATTCGCCGAAGTTAGCGCCGCTGCCAGCCGCTACTTCTTCGGCGGGACGACGAAAATGGGGATGTGCGCCCGGTGGCGGACGGCTTCGATGGTGCTGCCGTGGAGGATGTCGCCGACGAGACGGTGGCCGTGCGAGGCGAGCGCGATGAGGTCGCACTTCTCATCGCTGGCGATCTTCAGGATTTCACCGGACGGACTTCCGAGTGCGAGGCGCACGGAGATGGCGAGTCCTGTTTCTGTCCGCAGCCGCGTGGCGGTTTCCTCGAGGTAGCGCCGGTCTTCCTTCATCTCCTCGGACTCGGCGAGATTGAGCTGCTCGAAATTTCGCGCGGCCCAGCCGTCGGCGACGTGCAGGAGGAGCAGTTCACTTTTCATCAGCGCGGCGAGCTGGCTGATCGTCGGGAGCAGTTCCAAGTCCGCGGGCGTGGTGTCGAGGGCGACGAGGATTTTGCGATACATGGCGGTGATGTTCTTAGAGGCCCAGTGCATCCTGCCATGCCTGTGGCGCGAATTTGCCGAAGAGGTATTTGACGTTCAGGATCACGATGATCGAGGCTGAACTCCAGGCGAGAATCTTGATCCAAAGCGGGTTCACAAACTTTCCCATCTTCGCGCGGCTGCCCGTGAAAATAAGCAGCGGGATGACGGCGAAGCTGAGTTGCATCGAGAGGATCACCTGGCTCCAGATCAGCAGGTCGGTCGTCTTTTTCTCGCCGAAAATGCCGATGACACAGACGGCGGGCACGATGGCGATGAGCCGCGTGATGAGCCGGCGCAGCCACGGCGCGAGGCGGATATTCAGGAATCCCTCCATGACGATCTGCCCAGCGAGCGTGCCGGTGAGCGTGGAGCTCTGCCCGCTCGCGAGCAGCGCGAGCGCGAAGAGCGTGCTCGCCACGCCGACGCCGAGGACGGGGCTGAGCAGCTTGTGGGCATCCTGGATTGCCGCCACGTCCGCATGGCCGGTCTTATGAAATGCGGCGGCGGCGAGGATGAGGATGCCACCATTGATGAAGAGCGCGAACATGAGCGCGACCGTCGAGTCTATGCTGGCGAACTTGATGGCCTCGGCCTTGCCCGGCTCGGTGCGCTCGAAGTTGCGCGTCTGCACGATCGAGCTGTGGAGGTAGAGATTATGCGGCATCACCGTCGCACCGAGGATGCCGATGGCGACGAAGAGCATCTCCTTGTTCCGCAGGATCTCGGCGGAAGGCATGAAGCCGTGGGCGATGCCGACGAGATCGGGCTTTGCGAAAATCACATTGGCGAGGAAGCAGCCGCCGATGGTGAGGATGAGCGTGATCACCAGCGCCTCGACGTAACGGAAGCCCTTGTTTTGCAGGAAGAGCACGATGAGCACATCGAGCGAGGTGATGACGCAGCCCCAGACGAGCGGGATGCCG
>JANXZI010000219.1 GCA_025355595.1 Spartobacteria bacterium | reverse complement strand
GGGACACGGGAAAAATTGCGCTTCCCTCGCGTCCACATGGCGGTGAGCATCGGCACGAATCCAACTCCCCACACCCCATCATGTCCTCCAAATCCCGTCGTGAATTCGTGCAACTCGCATTGGCCGCGCTCCCCGCAGTCGGCGTCCTCTCGATCCCGTCGCGCCTCGCTGCCGCGGACGCGAAGCCCAACTCGAAAGTCGCCGGCGTGCAGATCGGCCTGAACGTGCCGTACAGTTTCGGCGGCAAGACAATGAATGAGGACGAGATTCTCAAGAACTGCGTGGCGCTCGGACTGAGCGGCGTGGAACTGCGGACGCAGCCGGTCGAGGCATTCCTCGGCCTGAATGCGGACACCGTCAGCAGCAAGAAAGGCGAGTCCAAGGAAGATGCCGCGTCGAAGACGACGAAGCTCCGCGAGTGGCGCAAGTCCGCGCCGATGGCTCGCGCGAAGGAACTCCGCGCCAAGTGGGAAAACGCCGGCGTGCTGATCGAGATCGTGAAGGTGGACGGCCTTTTCAAGATGTCCGACGAGGAGCTGGATTACGCATTCACACTCGCAAAGACGCTGGGCGGACGCGCGATCTCGACGGAGATCTCGCACACGGAGGCGGAGTTGAAACGCGTCGGGCAATTCGCGGACAAGCATCAGTTCATGGTCGGCTACCACGGCCACGCGACGACGGGGCCGGCGGATTGGGAAAAGGCATTCGCACTCGCAAAATTCAACGGGGCGAACGTGGACATCGGGCATTTTATCGCGGGCGATTTCGGCTCTCCCGTTCCGTTCATCACGAAGTATCACGACCGCGTGACTCATGTTCACATCAAGGATCGCAAGGTCCACAACGGGGGGAACACGCCGTTCGGTGAAGGCGACACGCCGATCGCGGACGTGCTCCGCCTGATCCGCGACAACAAGTGGAACATCCAGGCGACGATCGAATTCGAATACAAGGTGCCCGCCGACTCCGACAGGATGAAGGAACTCACACGCGCGATCGACTTCTGCCGCAAGGCGCTGGCCTCGTAGTTGCGTTCGGCACGGCGCGGCGGGAGATCCCTACCGTTTCATTTCTGCGGCGGCGGGAGATTCCACGCCTTCCATTTCGCGGCGTACTCCTCGCGTGGCAGCAGGACGAAATGCGGCTTCGCATCCGCGCGCAGCCATCGCATGAGCGCGACGAGATCCGGCTCCGCCATCACCGTGCAGCCCACGCTGCCCTTGTGCGGCGCGCGACGGAGGTGGAGGAAAATCGCGCTGCCAAATCCCGGCAACGGCGGGTCGGAATTATGCCGCACTTCGACCAGCCAGCGGTATGCAAAATCGCCGGGCCGCATCCGCTGCTTCGCATACCACGCCGGCGGATTTTTCAGATCCACGATCACATGCCGGTTGTACTGCGGATGGTTCACATCATCAATCCACGCATCCGCCGCGGTGACGGTGTGAAACGGGTAATCGCTCCCCTCGGGCAGCGCGCGATCATACGTGTAGATCGTGCCGATGCGGAAAACTCCCGCCGGCGAACGCCCATCATTCTCGACCTTGCGCAGCCCCTTTTCCTCCTGCCCGTGGACGCCCGATCCCCACGCGAGCCCGCGCTTTCCGTAGAGCACCGTCCACGGCTTGCCGACGGCCTTCCACTCCCCGCCCGCGCGCTCGAAACGCTGCGCAGATCCCTCGAACGCATCCCACGACGGTGCGATCGCGACGACGAGCTGCCGCACGCCATCGAGTTCCGCCGCGTGTGCTACGCAGGAAAAAATGAACGCCAGCACCGCAGCGGCGGACGTTTCCCAGGCGCGGGCGCGGCACGTGCTATGCACAGCGCAGCCCATGTCTCGCCCAGCCCGCCTACTTTCGGTTTTCGTGATCATGCTCACGACTTTCGTCGCGTACGGGCCCGCCATGCGCAACAGCTTCGTGTGGGACGACACCGCGCTGGTGCTCCGCGACCCGACCATCCGCTCGTGGCGTCTCGCGCCGGACGCCTTCCGCGAGTTTCTTTTCCTTGATGCGACGGCAAGCAATTTCTACCGCCCCGTGCAGCGCCTCACCTTCATGGCCGACTACGCGCTGTGGGGAATCGCGCGGCCTGAAAAATCCGTGACCGCCGCAAAGACGGGCGCGCCGGACACGGGCGACAGCGCGGATGCCGCGGCAGTGCAAAATGCGCCGCAGCCCGGCTGGCACTTCACCAGCGTGTTCGCACACGCACTCGCCGCGCTCGCGCTGTGGTGGCTGCTCACCGTGTGGTTTGGCGCAAATGCCGGATGGTGGCCGCTCGCCGGTGCGCTCGCGTGGGCGCTGCACCCGTTGCACACGAGCGCGGTCACGTATGTGAGCGGACGCGCGGATCCGCTTGCCGCGATCTTCATTTTCTCCGGCCTCGCGCTTGTCGCCAAGGCGCACGCGCGCGGCGCGCTGGTGCCCGGTGATCGCTTTGCGGCACGCGCGATCATCGTCGCCGCCGTGTGCGCGCTCCTCGCGTTGCTCTCGAAGGAAAGCGGCGTCGCGCTGCTCACCGTTTGGCTCGTGTGGCTGCTCGTGCAGGCGCGGCGTGATCCGCGCGGGTGGATTTCATGGCTTGCAGCCGCCGTGATCGCGTGCGGGGCGTACTTTGCGCTGCGCACGACTGCGGGGCGCACACCTGTTCCTGCATCCGCGGAAAATGCGCCGTGGCAGGCACGCCCGATCCTCGTCGCACGCGCACTCGCAGAATACGCAGCGCTTTTCGTCGCGCCGCACTCGCTGCACATGGAGCGCGATGTCTCGACAAATCCCGCCGGCAGCCACGCTGCGAATCTGCAAAACGGACGGATGCGCGAAGCGCAGACACTCTCCGGGCTGTGCATTGCCGCGGCCCTCGTGTGGTGGTGGCGGCGTGCGCGCAAATTCGCACCCGATGCGGGACTCGCGCTCGCGTGCGCCGCGGTAACGTGGCTCCCCGTGAGCAATGTCTTCGCACTGAATGCCACCGTCGCCGAGCACTGGCTCTACGTGCCGAGCGCATTCCTCATCGCGGCGATTCTCTTCACCGTACGTGCACTCGGACCGGAGCGGCCGAAGGTTTTCGCCGCGCTGCGTGCGTGCGCCGCGCTGTGGCTCGTGTTTCTCGCGGTGCAGACGTGGCGGCAGCAGGGCTACTGGCACGACCAGCGGACATTTGTGC
>JANXZI010000199.1 GCA_025355595.1 Spartobacteria bacterium | reverse complement strand
CCGATCATTTTCTGCACCGTCGTGCATGGCATCGCCTCGATGGGCGACCTGAAAAAGCTCGGCCGCGTGGGACTGAAGTCACTCCTGTATTTTGAAGTCGTCTCGACCCTCGCGCTCATCATCGGCCTCGTCGTGGTGAATGTGTTGCAGCCCGGCGCGGGATTCCAGCACACCGCCTCCGCGCGCGAACTCGAACTGGCGCAAAAGTACGCCGCCTCCGCGCACGCGATGAACACGACTGACTTTCTCCTCAACATCATCCCGAAGACGTTCCTCGGCGCGTTCACGTCGGACGATTTGCTGCCGGTGCTCTTCGTGTCGGTGTTGACGGCGTTTGCGCTGCTCTCGATGGGGGGACGCGCGCGCCCCATCCTGAATGCGATCGAGTATGCGTCGCAGCTTTTCTTCGGCGTCATGCAGCTTGTGGTGAAGCTCGCGCCCATCGGCGCATTCGGCGCGATGGCGTTCACCGTGGGCAGCTACGGCCTCGGCGCACTCACGCATCTGCTGAAGCTGATGGGCGGCTTTTATCTCACGGCTGCGGCGTTCATCGTCATCGTGCTCGGCTCGATCGCGCGCTGCTGCGGCGTGTCCATTTTCCGGCTGCTCGGCTACCTGAAGGACGAACTGCTGCTCGTGCTCGGCACCAGTTCCTCCGAGACGGCGCTGCCTGCGCTCATGCAAAAGATGGAGCGCCTCGGCTGCTCGCGCTCCACGGTCGGACTCGTGGTCCCGACGGGCTACAGCTTCAATCTCGACGGCACGAACATCTACATGACGATGGCCGTGATGTTCCTCGCGCAGGCGACAGGCACGCCGATGGATCTCAAACAACAGATCGGCGTGCTGCTCGTGGCTATGATCACCTCGAAAGGCGCGAGCGGCGTGACCGGCGCAGGGCTCATCACGCTCGCCGCGACCCTCGCCGCGGTGCCCGGCATCCCCATCGAGTCGCTCGCGCTGGTCGTCGGGATCGATCGCTTCATGAGCGAATGCCGCTCGCTGACGAATTTCATCGGCAACAGCGTGGCGACGATCGCGATCAGCCGCTGGGAAATGGAAGTCACGCCCGAGACGCTGCGCGAAAATCTGCGCAACCCTCCGCCATTGATCCCGCACCTGACTGAAGACGCGCCGCCGCAGCCGGGCGGACGCATCGCGTGAGACACCCATTCCCGCTTGCCTCGCCCCGCGCCTCCCGCCACTCGTGACGGCATGACTTTGATTGACGGCAAATCCATCGCACAACGCATCAACGAAGAGACGCGCCTCGCGGTCGCGGACCTCATCACACGCGGTGTGAAACCGGGACTCGCAGTCGTGGTCGTCGGCGACGATCCCGCTTCGCACGCGTACGTCCGCAGCAAGGAAAAGACCTCGCGCGACCTCGGCATGCACAGCGTGCAGCACGCGCTGTCGCACGACACCACGCAGGCGCAGCTTCTCGCAGTCGTGCGCGCACTGAACGCCGACCCGGCCATCCACGGCATCCTCGTGCAGTCGCCGCCGCCGAAGCAAATTGATGAGCGCGCCATCGTCGAGGCGCTCGACCCGCGCAAGGACGTGGACGGCTTCCACCCCATCAATGTCGCGAAGCTCGCGCTCGGGGATGCGGATGCGTTCGTCCCCTGCACGCCGCTCGGCTGCCAGCGGCTGCTCATCGAGAGCGGCATCGAGACCGCTGGCGCCAATGTCGTCGTGCTCGGCCGCAGCATGATCGTCGGCAAGCCGATGGCGCTCCTGCTCATGAACAAAGGCCGCGGCGGCGATGCAACCGTGACCGTCGCGCATTCGCGCACGCGCCATCTCGCCGAGGTGTGCAGCCGCGCGGACATCCTCATCGCCGCGATCGGCCAGCCGGAATTCGTGAAGGCAAATTTCGTCCGCGAGGGCGCGGTGGTCATTGATGTCGGCATCAACCGCATCAGCGATCCCGCCTCGCCGAAAGGCTCGCGGCTCGTCGGCGACGTCGCCTTCGCCGAGGTCGCGCCCAAGTGCCGCGCCATCACGCCCGTGCCCGGCGGCGTCGGCCCGATGACCATCGCGATGCTCATGCACAACACCGTGCTCGCCGCGCAGAGGATCGGACGATGATGCGAGTGCGCCTTTGGACGTTGGACGTTGGGCGTTGGACGTTGGGCGTTTTCTTCCGGATTCGCAGGACGCCTGCGGCGGGCTCAACGTCCAA
>JANXZI010000118.1 GCA_025355595.1 Spartobacteria bacterium | reverse complement strand
GCGAGACGGCGGATTTTTCCGGCTTGTGCTTGCGGCTGAAAGTGAGGATGCGGCGCACCAGCTCGCGCGCGCGATCCCCGGCGGCCAGCACGCTGCCCAGATCTTCGTGCGACGGATGGCTCGAGGGAAGCCGTTCGCGGGCGAGTTCCGAATAGCCGATGACGCCGGTGAGGATGTTGTTGAAGTCGTGCGCGATCCCGCCAGCGAGCGTGCCGACCGCTTCCATCTTCTGGCTCTGGGCGAGTTGTTCGAGGAGGTGGTGCTTGTCCCGCTCGGCAGAGATGCGCGCGGTGATGTCGCGGAACGACCACACGCGGCCGACGATCGCGGCACCATCGCGATGCGGCCGCGAATCCCGCTCGAAGACACGGTCGTCCTTGAATTCGACGAGGTCGGAACTGCACGCCTCCGGCTGTGCGTAGAGGATTTTCACGCGGGCGAGGAAGGCGCTGGGATCCTTCAGTTGCCGCGTGACAAAGCGCAGCAGCACCTCGTCGCGCACCTTGGCGTGCCGCTCGGCTGGGATGCCCCACATTTCAAGGAAGCGCCCGTTGAAGCTCGCGATGCTCCCATTCAGATCCACCACGAGCACGCCGTCGGAGATGGAGTCGAATGTTGCATTCAGCGTGGAGAGGGAACGGCTGAGTGCCTTGGCCGAGGCGCGCTTCTGGCGGAGCATCCAAGTGAGTGAAATGACGGCGGCGAGCAGCACGAAGACGAGCGAGCTGCCGATGATCATCGTGCGCCCATGCGTCTCAAAAATGCCCGGCGGACGGCCGAGCACTGCGGTTCCCGGCGGCAGGGCCCCGAAGGGAAGTCCGAAGCGTATCATCTGATCATACTGCACCGTCAGCCTTGGCGGGGGGTCGGTGCGCACGGGGATCGCTGCGGCACGCTCTCCGCGGAAAAGTCGCAGTGCCAGTCGTGCGGCGGCCGCACCGTGCCCTGCGCCATCGAGCAGCGCGCCGCCGAGGCTTCCGGGGAGATCCAGCGGCGCGCGCAGCCCGTAGATCGGGACCGTGCACCGCTCGCGAAGTTCGCCGATGAACTGCCGTCCGAGCTTCGCACGGGTCAGCAGCACCGCGGCCGTAGCATCCTTCGGGAGTGACTCGACCGCCTCGAAAAGCTGCTGAATATTTTCCGTCTTCAGGATTTCGACCCGGATGTCCGGCGCTTCGACCGCACCCGCCGCCTGGATACTCTGCAGTTGGGCGCGTCCGGAGTCGCTCGCATCGTCGAGAACCAGGAGGCGCTGGAGGTGTGGTTGGAGCTTGTGCGCAAGCCGGAAGCTGGCGGGTGCATCATCCGCTTCGGCAATGCCAGTGAGCCACGGAGGCTGGACTTTGGGCGGGTTGCGGATTCCGCAAAAAACGCCCTGAGATTCCGGGAACAGCCGGTCATGAAACTTCACGAGGAATGGCACCGCCCTCGAACCCTGTGCGATAACGACGCGGATTTTTTTGCCCGCATACTTCGCGGCAAAATAGTCGGCCATCCGGCCTTCCTGCTCCGTGGCGGAGTTGAATTGCCAGTCCAGGTACTCGATGAGCGGCACGATCGGCGGCTTCTGTTCCTGAAAAAAGCGCACCATCCCCTCGACTTGGGAAACCGTCCACGGGTCGCTCGGATTTTTGGTAACGAGGATCAGGATGCTGTTCCTCACCGCCGGTATTTTCAGCGAGGGTGTCGGCGCGGGATCGGCCGCACCGATGGACTGCGTCGGGCTGCCCAGCAGGAAAAACGAGAGTACCGCCATCCAATGCGCGAGACCGGAGGACGATCCGGAAAATCGCGCCCGAATGATACCTTGGAATGTTCTCATGGGGAGATGAGGGGTGTCGGGTTGGGGCTGACGAGTGCTTTTATTCGGTTTGATAAAAACATTTACAAGCCATTCTTTCGACGACTTTGAGGTGATACGCACACTCACTAATTCCCATGCCAGAACACCGCTCCAGCTTTGCGCGGCAGCGGCGTTTTCACTCGACTGCCACACCTCGCGCACGGCATGAGTCTAAATGATGAAATCCTGCCGCATCCTCATCCCACTCGTTGCGCTCACCTTTGCCGCGTGCTCCACGACGGGTCGGAAAGGCGGCGGCGGCTCAGACAGCGACTCCGTGAACGGCACGCCGCTGGGCACCGCGCTTTCTGAACGCACCGAGGGTGCGTCCTTTCTTGGATCGAATGTGGACCGTTCGCGGTTCTCGGCGGTGCACTTTGCGTTCGACAGTTCCGCGGTCGGCGCGGGCGAGCGGTCGAAGCTGCAGGCCGTCGCGGATTTTTGCCGCAGCGATCGCAACAGCATCATCATCGCCGGCTTCACCGACGAGCGCGGCACTCCCGAATACAACCGCGGCCTCGGCGAGCGGCGCGCGCTCACGGTGCGCGAGGAATTGATCAAGCGCGGTGTGTCCGCGCACCGCTTGCAGACGGTGAGCTTCGGCGCGGAACTCCCCGCAGACTCCGGATCGGGCGAATCCGCGTGGGCCAAAAATCGCCGCGCGGAATTCGGTGTCGTGCGCTGATTCGAAGGCGTGGACTGGGAATCCGCGTCGCGAGCTTGCGCTCGCGCCTACTTTCCGATCACCCAGCCGAGCCCCCGCACGAGCCGCTCGGCGAGCCGGTCATTGTGGTGGCCGGGTGATTCGTAAAATGTGACGGGCGACTTCCGCTCGCGCAGCACCTCCCAGATTTTCCGCGCGCCGATGTTCGCGCCGAATTCGTCGTGCTCCGCGCCGTCGAGATAGACGCGCTGCGCTGGCGCGAAGGCATCCGCGCGCTTCCGCACGACGTGGAGCGGATCCACCTCCAGCCAGCGCTGCCACGCCTCCGCGCGGAATTTCCCGCGCGCGTCGTAGAGCCACTCGAAGTGTCCCGGTTTCCCCGCGACCGGCGCGTAATTCGCGCACAGCCCCATGACCATGTGCGCAAGGCCGTCGCCGGGCAGGCGCGCCTTTGCGCCGGAGGTCATCACCTTCTCGATCTCGGCCGTCGTGATCGCGCGCACCGATGGCTGCGAGACGATCGGCTTGTGCGTGACTTCAAAATCGCTGTCCGGCGAAAGCGCCACGACGGCGGCAAATTTTTCGTGCCGCGAAATCGCGAGCATCAGTGCGCCGTATCCGCCGCTCGAATGCCCCGCGATCACGCGCGGAAAAGCGGCCTCCTTCGCGAGGGCGTAGCGCGCCTCGACCGCAGGTGCGATTTCATCCGCGACGTAGTCCGCATACTCGCCCGTCGCCCCGGAATTCAGAAACTGACTGCCGCCGAAATGGGATCGTCCGTCCACCACGGCAATGCGCAGTGCAAGTCCCGAAGTCGCCATCTTGTCTGCCGCGCGCGCGAGCCAGCCGCCGCCCTGCGCGATCACATCCTCCGACGATCCGCCCCAGCCCGGCAGGTAGATCACGAGCGGCAGCGGCGCGTCATTTTTCGATCCATCTGGCACGAGCACCGCGACGCGGCGCGCGCTCGGATCACCAAGGGGATTGTTCTTCAGTTTCACGCTGCCCACTTCCATTACTTCGAGCCGCGCTGCGGAAAGCGGGACCGTGAGAAATGTGATGAGCGCGGCAAGGAATGGGAGACGGGGAAGGATTTTCACCGCGCACGTATGGCAGAAATGCGCGCCGCCATCCACCGGGGTGATTCGGTTTGTCGCCGGACGTTCGTCGTGATACCCGGTGCGCCTTGAAAGCCGACGCCGAATGAACGCCCCGGAAACCGAACTCATCTTCACCAAGGACGGCGTGGAACTGCTCCGCACGAAGGTGCCTCCCGGCGACTACGTCATCGGCCGCGAGGCTGGCTGCACGCTCGTGCTGCCCGTGGATGGCGTCTCGCGACGGCATGCGAAGCTGTTCGTGAACTTCGATCACTCGTTCATCGAGGATCTCGGCAGCTCGAATGGCACCTACGTCGCCGATCGAAAAATCGCGGCGAAGACGCGCCTTTTTCCAAACCAAGTCATCCGCCTCGGCGTGGTTACGATGCAGCACCGCCGGCTGAAATTCGCCGATGAGTCAGACCCGTTCTGGTCAAACAGCGCCGTGGTGAACCGCTACCTGCCGCCGGAATTCCTGCGCGAACGGAAGTACGATATCGGCGGAGTCATCGCCGAGGGCGGCATGGGCGCGATCGTGGACGCACAGGAAAAGCTGCTCCGCCGGAAGGTCGCAATGAAGGTGATGCACCACAGCGGCATGCAGGAGAATCTCGTGCGCTTCATCGAGGAGGCGCAGATTACCGGCCAGCTCGAGCACCCGAACATCGTCCCCGTGTACGAACTCGGCGTGGATGAGCAGAGCCACGTCTTCTACACGATGAAGCTCGTCCGCGGTGCCACGCTCCACGACGCGCTGAACCGGATCGAGAAGGGGGACGCCGAGGCGCTGGAAAAGTATTCCCTCAGCGCGCTGCTCACGATTTTTCAAAAAGTCTGCGACGCGCTCGCCTACGCCCACTCGAAGGGCGTCATCCACCGCGACCTCAAGCCCGCGAACATCATGCTCGGCGAATACGGCGAAGTGCTCGTGATGGACTGGGGCCTCGCCCGCGCCTCCGGCCGCAACGAGGCCGCCGGCACCGAGCCGGAGCGGACGCTCGTGAGTTCCTCGCGGCAGGACGAAGGCTCCGGCATGATGACCCTCGCCGGCATGGTCCTCGGCACGCCGCAATACATGCCGCCCGAGCAGGCGCGCGGCGAGACGGACAAATTTGACGCGCGCACGGACATCTATTCGCTCGGCGGGATCCTCTATCACATGCTCACGCTCGAGCCGCCGATCAGCGGCGACGACGTCGATCAGGTGATCCAGAGCGTGGCCGATGGAAAAGTGGCAGCACGGTTTGCGACCGAGGGGCCGAGACGCGTGCAGTCCGCCGGTGTGCTGCGGCACATCCCGGGCGGGAAAATCCCCGAGACCCTCGCGACCATCACCCGTCGCGCGATGGCGATGGAGCAGGACGGGCGCTACCAGACCGTGAAGGAACTCCAGGCCGCCGTGCAGCTTTTCCAAACCGGCCCGACGCCCTCGGCGGTCGCGCTGCGCAGGCCCACGGAAGAAAAGCACTCCGCGCAGCCGCCGCCGAAAAATTCCCACGCGCTCGTCATCCTGCTTTCCGTGATCATCCTCGTGCTCGCCGGCCTGTGTGCGAAGTTGATTTTTGATCGCAGCCGGATGGCCGCCGTGCCGGGTGCAAAGCCGTAGCCTGCGAGCCGTGGCGCGGTTTCCGTGCATGGACACATTGTTCCGGCTCGGCTAGTAATCCGCCATGGCATCCACGAATACGCGCGTCTTCCTCGTCCGCCACGGCGCGACGGTTCTCACCGCGGAGGATCGGTTCGCAGGCGCCACCGATGTCCCGCTTTCCGATGAAGGCCGCGAGCAGGCGCGCAGGCTCGCGTTGCGGCTGGGAGGCGAGCAGATTTCCGCGATCTACGCGTCGCCGCTCGGGCGCACCGTCGAGACCGCAGGCATTCTCGCCGGGCCGCACGGCATCGAGGTCCGCCAGCGCGACGGGCTGCGCGAAATCTCGCATGGACGCTGGGAGCAGATGACGCGGCGCGAAGTGGAAGCGCAATTTCCTGAAGAGGTCGCAGCGTGGGATCGCGATCCGTACACCTTCGCACCGAAGGGCGGTGAGACCGGCCTGGCTGTCACCGCGCGTGCGCTGCCGGCGCTCCTCGACATCGTGGCCACGCACGCTGCGGAAAATGTGCTCATCGTCTCGCACAAGGCGACCATCCGGCTGCTGCTCAGTTCGCTGCTCGGCTTCGATCCCCGCCGCTACCGCGACAATCTCGATCAGCTCCCCGCCGCGCTGAACATCGTGGACTTCAGGAATCCGTCGCACGCCCGTCTCACGCTCTTCAACGACACCTCGCACTACGCCGCCGCCGGCCTCGCGCTCCCCGAAGTGCCGACCGCGCGTCTCTCGAAGTGGTGGGACTCGGCTGCAAAAAAGTAGCGCGCATTCTCATCCAAGGATTCGTCCTCTGGCGCGCTCCTCACTGCACGCGATCAACCACCCAACTCATGAACACGATCCAAAAACCCACCTTGCCCGCTCGCCGGAGCGCCGCCGGAATCACCGCGCTTTTCACCGGGCTGGCCGCGATGGGCGCCGTTTCACTTTCCATGGCGGAGAATGCGGGCGCTCCGAAATACGAGCCGCCGGCAATCAAGCCCGGGGACATTTTGCCGGGTAACACGAAGGTGTTCACTTTCACGCAAAGTAAAATTTTTCCCGGCACGGTGCGCGAGGTCACGGTCTTCATCCCGGCGCAGTACGATGCGGCGAAGCCCGCGTGCGTGTACGTGAAAACTGACGGCTTCAACCCACGCGAGAAGACGATGCTGGAGACGATGATCGCGACGAAGGAAATCCCCGTGACGGTCGGCGTCTTCGTGCGACCCGGCGAGGTGCCCGCGCCGATGAAAGGCACGCTCGGGCGTCGCAACCGCGACTTTGAATACGACGCCGTGGACGACAATAACGTGCGCTTTTTGATCGATGAATTGCTGCCCCACGTCGCGAAGGAATTTACCCTGAACCTCTCGAACGATGGCAACGACCGCTGCATGGCCGGCGGCAGCAGCGGCGGCATCGCGGCCTTCGCGGCGGCGTGGAATCGGCCCGATGCGTTCAGCCGCGTCTATTGCGCCAGCGGGAGCTTCGTCGCGTTTCGCGGAGGGCATGAATTCCCGACCATGGTGCGGAAGTTCGAGGCGAAGCCCATCCGCGGATTTTTCACCACGGCCACGCACGACATGGAGAACTGCGCGGGCGACTGGTTCGTGCTCGATCAGGAGATGGACAAGGCGCTGAAATTTTCCGGCTACGACTATCAGTTCCGCACCATCGAAGGCCGCCATGGCGCGGGCTACGCGGAGCACTGGCAGGAGGCGATGGCGTATCTTTGGAAGGGGTGGCCCGAGCGCGTGAAGGCAGGGTCGAGCGCGCCGCGTGCGCAGGAGATCCTCGTGCCGGGCGAGGGCTGGCAGCTTGTCGCGGAAGGCTTCAAGAGCACGCGCGGCCCGTCGTGCAATGCGAGCGGCGAAGTCTTCTTCGCCGACACGTCGAGCAACAAAATCCATCGAATCGATCTGGACGGAAAAGTGAGCGTGTTCGCCGCGGACACGGGCGCGGCGCACTGCGTCACCATCGGTGCGGACGGCACGCTCTACAGCGTCTCGGAAAAGTCCGGCAAGGTCATGAAGTATGACGCGGCGGGCACCGGCAGTGTCGTGCTCGAAGGCATCTTCGG
Source organism: Spartobacteria bacterium (assembly GCA_025355595.1). Taxonomy (GTDB): domain Bacteria; phylum Verrucomicrobiota; class Verrucomicrobiia; order Chthoniobacterales; family Chthoniobacteraceae; genus SXWH01. The sequence goes on along the minus strand of JANXZI010000118.1, from coordinate 6,543 downwards.
TCACTCGGTTCTCGCGCAGCCCGATGGCGGACTCTACGTGACAAGCAACGGCGAGAAGCCGAACGATCCCGGCAGCGTGTGGCTCGTGAAAGACGGCAAAAAAACGCTGGTGGACAAGGGCATGAAATTCGCCACCGGCATGGCCGTTCGCCCCGACCAATGGCTGCTCTCCGTCGCCGACGGGCACTCGAAATGGATCTACAGCTACCAGATCAACGCCGACGGCACGCTCACGAACAAGGAGCGCTTTTTCCATCTGCATGTCGCCGACTGGGACGACGACGCAGGTGCCGAGTCGCTGTGCTATTCACTCGAAGGCCGGCAATTCATCGCCACGAAGAGCGGCATCCAGATCAGTGCCGACGACGGCCCCACGCAGGTAATCCTCCCCGTGCCGGATCGCGCACGCGTCACCGGCGTCGCGCTGGGTGGCAAGGACAAGGACACGCTCTTTGCATTTTGCGGGAACAAAATCTGGAAACGCAAAGTGCAGCAGCACGCGATGGGTGCCTTCACACCTTGGACGAAAGTCGGCGGGACGAAACTGTAGCGCGCTGGGAGCGGCCACTTCCAAGTCGCCGCGTTTCAAATGCGACGGAAGCGCACAACAAAGTAGGCGAGGTTTTCCAATCTCGCGCAGGAGGATGGGCGCAGGCGGCGGGATGGCGCGGCGCAAACGCCTTCCGAATTTCGCGCGCCTCTCCGGCTGCCTCGCTGCGCTCGCCAGCGCGAGGTGGAAAAGCCTCGCCTACTTTCTTCCGCCCTCGTCGGAACGGACGGGCACCGAAGGAACGATGCTTCCGCCCGGCAGATTGCTTGAGTCCGACGCCAGCGAGCGTAATCTCCGTGCGATGTCTTCCCCGACTTTCCCGCGATCCGCTTTGTGCGGTGGATCATCGGCACTCGCGGCGGTGGCATTTTTCGCGTGCTCGATTTTTTGCACCGCCGCGGAAATGGACGACGTGCGGAAGCAACTTCTCGCCGGAAAATACGGCGACGCTGCGGATGTCGCCGAGGCTGCGGAAAAGACGCAGCCGGAAGTCGAGGACTGGCCGGTGCTTCGTGCAGAGGCGCTCATGTCGTCGGGAAAATATCCCGCGGCGCGCGAAGCGATCTCCACGGCGCTGGAACGGTTCCCGTATTCGTTGCAACTGCGGCTCGCGGGCTACGAGGTGTTCCGCGCAAACGGCGAAATGGAGCGCGCGCAGAAGGTGAAGGAGGAGATGGATCGTTTTGGCGGTCAGCGTGAGTGGGCGTACCGTGAGCCGGCGGATCGCGTGGCGCTGGGCAGGGCGGCGATTCTTCTTGGTGCGGATCCGAAGCGCGTGACGGAGCTGTTTTTCGATCCGGTGAAAAAGCTGAACCCGGATTTCCCCGACACGTATCTCGCGAACGGCGAACTCGCGCTGGCGAAGCATGACTTTGCGCTCGCATCGAAAAGCTTTGCGGCGGCGGCGAAAAGATTTCCCGCAAACACGGAGGCGCACTTCGGCCTCGCGCGGGCCTTCGCGCCGAGCGACGACGAGTCCGCGGAGGAGCAAATCGCGAAGGTGCTGGAGCTGAATCCGAACCACGCCGGCGCGCACATGCTGCTCGCGGATCACGCGATTGATTCCGAAAATTATCCCGAAGCCGACAAGCAGATCGCCGAAGTGCTCCGCACAAACCCGCGCCACGCGGAGGCGCACGCGTTGCGGGCGGTACTCGCCAATCTCCGCGCGGAGGCGAAGACCGCTGCGTCTGCGCGCGCCGAGGCGCTGAAACTGTGGCCGACGAATCCCGCCGTGCCCCATTTCATCGGGCGCAAGCTCTCGCAGAAATATCGTTTCGCCGAGGGCGCGGCGTTGCAGCGCGAGGCGCTGAAGTGGGACGCCACATTTGCCCCCGCAAAAATCCAGCTCGCGCAGGATCTCCTGCGGCTCGGCAAGGACGACGAGGGCTGGCAGCTCGCCGAGGAAGTGCAGAACGCCGATCCCTACGATGTCGTCGCGTTCAATCTCACGACGCTGCGCGACACCATCGCGCATTTCACGGTGCTTAAGAGCGAGCATTTCCAAGTGCGCATGGAGCCGCGTGAGGCCGAGGCTTACGGCGCGGACGTGCTCACGCTGTTGGAGCGCGCGCACGCGACGCTGACAAAAAAATACGGGATGCCGCCCCGCGAAAAAACGGTGGTGGAGATTTTTCCCGACCAGAAGGATTTCGCGATTCGCACGTTCGGCTTGCCCGGCGGCGCGGGCTATCTCGGGGTGTGCTTTGGCCGCGTGATCACGGCCAACAGCCCCGCGGCGCGGCCCGGCGGTTCGGCAAACTGGCAGGCGGTGCTGTGGCATGAATTCACGCACGTCATCACGCTCACGCTCACGAAAAACAAGATGCCGCGCTGGCTCAGCGAGGGCATCAGCGTCTTCGAGGAGCGCCAGCAAAATGCAAACTGGGGCGAGCACATGTCGCCGCGCTACCGCTCGATGATCCTCGGCACGGAGCTCACGCCGGTGAGCAAACTGAGCGCCGCATTCCTGCGCCCAAAGTCCGGCGCGCATTTGCAGTTCGCGTATTTCGAGTCGTCGCTCGTCGTCGAGTGGCTCGTGAAAAAATGGGGCGTGGAAAAGATGCGCGCGCTGCTCGCCGACCTCGCGCGCGGCGTGGAGATCAATGCGGCGCTCGCCGCACGCTTTGCGCCGATCGAAAAGCTGGATGCGGAATTTGCCGCGCATGCCCGCAGCCTCGCAAACGCCACCGGCCCGAAGCTCGACTGGACCAAACCTGATCGCGCCACGCTCGCGAGCGAGACGAAGCTGAAGGAGTGGGCTGCGAAGAATCCAGACAATTTCACCGCGTTGACCGAGCAGGCAAAGCAACTGCTCTCGGACAAAAAGTGGAACGCCGCAAAAGCGCCGCTGAAAAAACTCATCGCGCTGTACCCCGATCAGTACGACGCCGACAGCGCCTACGCGATGCTCGCGCGCGTGCATCGTGAACTCGGCGAAGGCAGCGAGGAGGAGGCGATGCTGAATAAGGTTGCCGAGCTTTGCAGCGATGCACCCGAGGCCTACGAGCGGCTCATGGAGATCGCCGCCGGGCGCAAAGACTGGCCGAAGGTGCTCGCAAATGCCGCGCAATTCACCGCCGTGAATCCGCTCGCGCCCGCGACGTATCGTTCCATCGCCGAAGCCCGCGAGGCCACCGGCGAGAGGTCCGGCGCGATCCGTGCATACCGCACGATGCTCTCGCTGAACCCGCCGGATCAGCCAGAGATCCATTTCCGCCTCGCGCGCATCCTGCACTCGACCGGCGACGCGGCGGCGAAGCGCGAGGTGTTGCTCGCACTCGAGGAAGCCCCGCGTTTCCGCGCGGCGCACACGCTGTTGCTGGACATGGAAAGCAAATCACCAAAGCCAAAGGCCGACGCATCCGCTGGCTCAAAGAAGCCATGACCGAACCAAACGACGCGGCGCCGGACGGACGGAACACAGGCTTCCAGCCTCTGCGGCCAGCGGGCATCCCCGCCTGCCGTCGCTGTCCCGCGGGCTGGAAGTCCGGGCGCCGCACAGTCTGGAAGGCTGTGGTCCTGCTCGTGCTGCTCGCGAGCCTGAGCTTCGCGCAGCGGCGCGGGCGGCGTTACAGCGACGGGCCGATCTATTACAGCGAGGGCGGCGTGCCGGTGGACACGCGCGTGGTGAAGACCGCGCGCGAGGTGGCATCGCACAGCACGGGCACCCCCGAGTGGAAATATGCGCCTGGCTTTGACCGCGACGGTTTCACTTTCTGCCGGGTCATCCGCGACAGCGATCCGAATGGCTCGCCGAGTTCCGCGAGCTGGATTACGGATTTTCCGGACAGCGATCTGAACCTTTCCTTTCGCCTCCAGCAGATGACCTCGATGAAGGTGAACCCGAACGGCCGCATCCTGCGTATCACCGATCCGGCGCTGTTCGACTACCCGTTCATCTACATGGTCGAGCCCGGCGCGCTGCTGCTGCAGGAAGAGGAGGTGCCCATCCTCCGAAAATATCTTCTCAACGGCGGATTTCTGATGGCCGATGATTTTTGGGGCGAGTGGCAGTGGGAATGTTTTGCCGAGCAGATGAAGCGCGTCTTTCCCGAGCGCGAATTCGAGGAGTTGCCGATGACTCACGGCATCTTTAGCTGCGTGTTTCCGTTGAACGTGGAGAAGAACAAACTCCAGGTGCCGAACGAGCGCACCGGTGCGAACAGTCAATACAGCGGAGTGACGTGGGAGCGGCATCCGCAGAAGGACGGCAGCGTCGAGGAGTGCACCGAGGTCCACGTCCGCGCGCTGCACGACGACAAGGGCCGCATCATGGTCATCGCCACGCACAACACCGACAACGGCGACGGCTGGGAGCGCGAAGGCGAGAACGACTGGTTCTTCCACGAGTTCTCGGAAAAACGCGCGTTCCCGCTCGGCATCAACATCATCTTTTGGGCGATGACGCACTGAGTCTGCGCGCCCTCATTCCGCGATATTTCCATGACCACCCAGCCACACGCTCCCGCGCAAGACGATGCCGCCACCTTCGAGCAACTCACCGCCGCGCGCCCGCGCATCCTTGCCGAACTTGGCAAGGCCATCGTCGGGCAGCACGAGGTGATCGAGCAGATCCTCATCGCGCTTTTTTCTGGCGGGCACTGTCTCATCACCGGTGCGCCGGGGCTTGCGAAGACGTTGCTCGTGAAATCCATCGCGCAGATTTTTCACCTCGAATTCCGGCGCATCCAGTTCACGCCGGATCTCATGCCGACGGACATCACGGGCGTGGAGATCCTGAAGGAAGGCGCGGATGGCCGCGAACTCGTTTTCGTGCCGGGGCCGATTTTTGGAAACATGCTGCTCGCGGATGAAATCAACCGCACACCGCCGAAGACGCAGGCCGCGATGCTCGAGGCGATGCAGGAGCATCAGGTGACCGCGGGTGGTCGCCGCTACGCGCTGCCCGAGCCGTTCTTCGTCCTCGCGACGCAGAACCCGATCGAGATGGAAGGCACGTATCCGCTGCCCGAGGCGCAGCTCGACCGCTTCATGTTCAATGTGGTGATTGACTACCTGCCCGAGGACGACGAGGTCGCGGTCGTGCAGCGTACCACCGCCGCCGCGGGGGAGGCAATCGCGCCGCTTTTCACCGGCGAAGATGTGCAGCGTTTTCACGCGCTCGTGCGCCGCGTGCCCATCGCGGAAGACCTCGTGCGCTTCGCCGTGCGCCTCGCCGCGAGCACGCGCCCACGGCAGGCGACGACGCCAGATTTCGTGAACAACTGGGTGAGCTGGGGCGCAGGCACGCGCGCCGCGCAATTCCTCAGCCTCGGCGCAAAGGCGCGCGCGCTGCTCAATGGCCGTTCGCACGTGACGAAGGAGGACATCATCGCGCTCGCCGCGCCCGTGCTGCGCCACCGCGTGCTCGTGAACTACCGCGCCGAGGCGGAGGGGGTGAGCGTGGGCAAAGTGATCGAGCGCGTGCTTGCGGAAGTGAAATAGCGGGAAGCAATGCGACACGTCTCGGACGTCATCACGGAATGTGCGACGGTATGCTTTTACGATCCGTATGCGTTGCCCGTGGATTTCGCCGAACAGCAGGATCGCGATTTTTGGGGTTCTATTCGGCGAATCTCAGCGGACGGATTGTTGTGGGTCGCTGAATCGGATGCGGATGGGTTGTATCGCGTTGCGTTCTACGTTGAGGAGACGCCTCCAGCCGATGCTCTCCGTGATGCAGTGGCTCTCCCGTGGAAGCCAAAATTTATGATGCCGAGCGGGATCGTATGTGTTGCGCCGATTGAAGCGATTTATGGAGCGAACGATATGGAAGAACCGCCAAAAAGAGAATGCCTCCCGGTTGAGCGTTTCGATCAAGGATGTGTGTTCTGCGTCGAACCGGGATGCTTCGAGGTCATCTCGTGGGCGATCGATTACAGTGATGAGACCCGCTACGATCCCGCGATTGCTTCCACTGAATACGGGCCAGATTTTCTGGTCTGCATGAAGCGCATACCCGAATGAGTTCCACGGCAGAAACAGCAGATCCGCACTTCCTCGACCTCAGGGCGCTGATGGCGATACGCAATATCGAGCTGTGTATTTGCCGAGGTGAAATAGGTGGCTGACATTTCGCGGCAGCGCCGCTATTTTCCCCGACCATGAAGCGCGAGACACTCGACCCAAGCTGGCACAAGGCCCGCGTGGCCGCGCGCATCTGGCTGAAGGCGAAATCGGGCAAACCGCTTTCCGCGCGCGACAAGCGGCTCGCGCGACTTTTCGCAAATGATCGGGCAGTGGAGGATCGGCTGATCGATCAGGGCGTGGCCTATTGGGTCGCACCTTGGATGCGTGACAAAGACGGAAACCGAATTCGGAGAGTGTGCAATGTTGTGGTCGCCGCAAATTGATTGGAGCGCGCCTGCTGGAGTGGCGTTGAAGGCGCTGTTTGCGGCGCTGCCGAAGGATCGTGAATTTCAGCTCACGCTGTTTGGATCCTCGCCGCTGCAAATTGCGCTCGATTCGAATTTCCTCAGCGCCGATGTGGA
>JANXZI010000074.1 GCA_025355595.1 Spartobacteria bacterium | reverse complement strand
GCCCCGCGATGGTGAAGGATCTCTTTGAAAATAGCCCGGCGCTTTAGCGCTGGGTCGCCCCGCCAAACAAACCAACCAAGTCCCGTCAGGGACGAAAGAACCATGCACTCCTTCAACTCCTGCCTGATGCATTGCGTGTTCTCCACCAAGGAGCGCCGGCCTTGGCTCACGGCGGCGATTCGGGAAAGACTCTGGCCTTATCTTGGCGGTATTGCGCGAGAGAATGACATGAAGGCCGTCGCCATCGGCGGGGTAGCGGACCATGTGCATTTGCTTTTGAGCCTGCCCGCGACGCTTTCGGTTTCCAAGGCGATGCAATTGCTGAAAGGGAATTCATCGAAATGGCTGCGCGAGACATTTCCCGAACTCCGGCAGGACGGCTTCGCTTGGCAGGAGGGCTTTGGCGGGTTCAGCATCGGCGTGTCGGGCGTGGAAGACACCATCCATTACATCCGCGCACAGGAAGAGCATCACCGGACGAGAAGTTTTCGGGTGGAGTTGGAAGTCTTTCTAAAGAAGCACGGGTTCGATTACCTGACGGGGATGCTGGATTGAGGTTCTTTCGTCCCTGACGGGACTTGGCTTGTTTTGTCCGATGGTTACCCAGCGCTGAAGCGCTGGGCTATTTTCGGGGACACCGAGCCGACCAAGGCCATGAGCACCGAAGCCGTCGCCGCCGGGTTCTACGAAAGCGCCAGCGGGAAGAAATACCCGCGCCTGCAAATCCTCACCATCGAAACGCAGTAAGCCGCCCACTTCTTTCGTGCCAGTCGCGGCAATCCCTCCTCGCCGGCACCGCCCGCCCCGAGCACCCCGACTACGAGCCGGACCTGAATTTCAAAAAGGCGAAGGCCGAGGTGAGCGGGGAGCAGGGGGAACTGCTGTGAGTTCAAAAATAGCCCAGCGACTCATCGCTGGGTCCCCGGCCCACCAAACCCATGCAGTCCCGAGGCGGAGTCCAGCCTGCGGGGCCGGCAGAACTGGCTACCTTACGCCCGTCGGCGGCTTTCCCAGATATAATTTTCCACGCCGCCGCCCACTCCGCTGTTGATTTTTCGGCGCGACGCAGGCAAATGTGGCGTGCGTTTCATGTCGAAAGAAGGCTCCATCCGTACCGAAGCGATCGTGAAGGACGTGCTCCCCGGCACGATGTTCCGTGTCGAACTCGCGAACGGCCACATCCTCCTCGCACATATCTCTGGCAAGATGCGGAAGAACTTCATACGCATTGTGCCCGGCGACAAAGTGGAACTCGAAATGTCGCCCTACGATCTCACCAAAGCCCGAATCATCTTCCGCGAACAATGAGCGAACAAAACACCGACAACGGGCACCAGGATCACTTCGAGGCATCGAAGGCTCACGCGCGCGCGGCGGCGGCAGAGATGCGCGACGCCGCGACCGAGACTGCACGGAAATTCCGCGAACGCGCCGGCGGCCTCGCTGGCGAGTGGAAGGAAAAGGCGGAGAACGTGCAGAAGGAAATCGAGGATTACGTCCGCGAGCATCCGGCCAAGAGCATCCTCGCCGCCGTCGGCGTCGGCCTGGTGCTCGGCCTCATCGTCCGGCGATAGCGACGGATGGCCGGGACGGAACCATCGCCCGACAACGGGACCACGGGCGTGTTCAGTCGCGCGCGGACCTTTCTCGCCTCCTGCGCGCAATACGCCTCCGCGCGCCTGCGGCTCGCCTCACTCGAAGGCCGCGAGGCCGCGGGCCACGGCTTCCGGATGCTCATCATCGTCGGTGCCGCCATCGTGCTCGGCGCGTTCGGCTGGCTGTTCGCATGTCTCGCGACGGTGTTCCTGCTCGCGAAGGCCTTCGGTGGCGCGAATGGCTGGGTGTGGGCGGCGCTCATCATGGCCGGGCTGCACTTTGCCGGAGTGCTCGCCCTCGCGCTGGTGCTCAAATCAAAGCTCCGCACCACGCTCTTTCCGATGACCACGGCGGAGCTTAAAAAGGATCAGGAATGGCTGGACCAGCAGAACACGACAAACACGCCCTCGTAGCCGAACTCGCCGCGGCGCGCGCCCGCCTCTCCGCGACCGGCGAAGCCCTGCGCCGCAGCCTCGACGTGACGGCGCGTGCCCAGGAAAGCTTCAAGCGCCACAAGCCCGCATGGCTCAGCGGCGCGGCGGTCATTGGCTTCGTGCTCTCGAAATTGCCGTCGCGGAAAAAGACTGTCTTCGTCGAGCGCGCGACCGGCGCGGTGCTCGGCACCGCGGGAAAACTCGGCGCGATTTTTTCCGCCGCAAAGTTGGCCATCAGCTTCGCACGCCCGATCCTCTCGAACCTCGCCGACGGCCGCCTTTCCGAAATCCTGAAGCGCTTCCGCAAACCGGCAAAGCCTGAATCGCACGCAGACTGACTGCCGCAGGTCCTACGCTGGAAGACGCGCAATTTTCTCCGGCCTTCGCTCATACCGATACCCGCAATTTGCCTGCCCGCGCGCCTGCCCCGTAGAGCGGCAGCACGCACGACCACGATTGACGAAAGTGAGTGAAAGTGAAGCCGTTTGTCCTGCTTTTGTCAGGCTTCAGCGGAGCGCTCCCCAAATCCTTTTTCTCGCGCGGCTTGGGCGCGGCTGCTCCTTCCGTGCCTCCCATGTCTCAGCGCGAAGCACACACACGAATACGCATCAACAAGATGCTTGAAGACGCAGGTTGGCGCTTCTTTCCCACAGCGGAAGGAAAAGCCAACATCGTCTGCGAGCATCGCACGACGCGGCGCGAAGTTCTAAAAGAGAAGTCTGACCGTCCGACGGAAGCCCGATGAACTTTCAGCCACCGAGCACGTTTCGTTTTATCGACCTCATTGCGCTCGCGCGGCGCGCCGCCACCCGCAGGGCTTCGGCGCGAGACTGAAAACGCGTCGCACACGCATTCTGGCGACGGCAAATGATTCGGCGAAAAACTTTGCATTGATTTCGATCTGAAGCTCTCTAGCTGTCTCGCCTCTTTCGCCAAAATGGATCCGAACCACCCTCAGGAACCCGTGCCCCACGCCGAGCCGGTCGCCGTCGCCATCGTGGTGGAAACTCCCACGCAGACGCTCGACCATGTGGATGACTATCTGCGCAGGGGCCAGCAGTCCGATGCGTCGGACATCCATCTCCCGATGAACTGCCTGGCGACGTGGCGGCGCTTCGGAAATCTCGAACCGATCTGGCTGCAGGCGCCGATGCTCACGGCCGCCGACACCGAGCGGCTCGCGATGGGATTCCTCGACGATGCGCAGAAGAAAATCCTGCACGAGCGCGGCGACGTGGACTTTGCCTACGCGACAAATTTTGGCCGCTTCCGCGCATCCGTCGTCCGGCACCGCCTCGGGATTGACATGGTCTTCCGCATCATCAGCACGAAGCTCCGGACGATGGACGAACTCGGCCTGCCGAAGACGCTGAAGATGCTCACGCAATATCAGAACGGGCTCATCCTCGTGACCGGCTCCGTCGGCTGCGGAAAAAGCACGACGCTCAGTGCGCTGGTGGACTACATCAATGTAACGCGGCATGACCATATCATCACGCTGGAGGATCCGATCGAATACGTGATCCCGTCGAAGAGCTGCCACGTCACGCAGCGCGAGGTCCACACACACACGAAGGGATTTTCGCACGCGCTCCGGGGCGCGCTCCGTGAGGACCCGGACGTGATCATGGTCGGGGAAATGCGCGACCTGGAGACGATCCAGCTCGCCATCACCGCATCCGAGACGGGCCATCTCGTGCTCGCGACGCTGCACACCGGCAGCGCCTCGCGCACGCTCGATCGCGTGCTCGATGTGTTCCCGGTGGATCAGCGCGATCAGATCCGCGTGATGGTCGCAGAGTCGCTCCGTGGCATCATCTCGCAGCAGCTCGTCCCTCGCGCGGACGGCAAGGGGCGGGTGCTGGCGCTCGAAGTCCTCATGCGCACTGAGGCCGTCGCCGCGTGCATCCGCGACGGCAAGACCTTCATGCTCCCCGGCGTCATGCAGACCGGCGGAAAAATGGGCATGAGGCTCATGGATGATTCGCTGCTCGAACTTTACAACGACGGCCTGATCACGAAGGAGGAATGCTACGCGCGCTGCGATCAGAAGGCGGTCATGCGCCAGCACCTTCTCGGGGCTCACTGAAATTTTCCGACATGGCTTATATTGACCAGTTCTTCGAAGTCCTCGTCCAGGCGGGTGCATCCGACCTCCACCTTGCCGAGGGTTCGCCGCCGAAAATCCGCCATCACGGCGAGATGCGGCCCATCCGCGAGGAGGTGCTCACGCGCGAGGAGATGGCCTACATGATGAGTGAGATCTGCGGCCCCGAACGCTGGGCGCGTTTCATCGAATCCGGAGACCTCGACTTCGCCTACGAGATGAACGCGGACTCACGCTTCCGCTGCAATTTCCTCAAGCAGAGCCACGGCCTCGGCTGCGTCTTCCGTCTCATCCCGACGAAAATCATGACGCTCGAGCAGCTCGGGATTCCCGAGGTCGTGAAGAGCTTCGGCCACCTGCGCGGCGGAATGGTGCTCGTGACCGGCCCGACCGGCTCGGGCAAATCCACGACGCTCGCGGCCCTCATTGACTACATCAATACGAACCAGACGCGGCACATCATCACCGTCGAGGAGCCGATCGAATTCGTGCATGTGAACAAGAAGAGCATCATCACGCAGCGTGAAGTGCCCGAGCAAACGCCGACCTTTGCGCAGGGCCTGAAGGCTTCGCTGCGCGAGGATGCGGACATCGTGCTCGTCGGCGAAATGCGCGATCTCGAAACGATTCAGCTTGCGCTCACCGCCGCCGAAACGGGCCTGCTTGTCTTCGGCACGCTGCACACGAATAATGCGCGCAAGACCGTGGATCGTCTCGTGGATGTGTTCCCGTCCGACCAGCAGTCGCAGGTCCGCACCATGCTCGCGAATTCCCTCCGCGGCGTCGTCGCGCAGCTCCTGCTCAAGCGATGCGACACCGGCGGGCGGCTCGCGGTGAATGAAATCCTCATCGTCAACACCGCCGCCAGTTCCATCATCCGCGAAGGTGCCACGCAAAAACTCCAAGACGTGCTCGTCG
>JANXZI010000073.1 GCA_025355595.1 Spartobacteria bacterium | reverse complement strand
CCACGTGCCGACGTAGTCAATCAGTTCGCGCCCGTCCGCATCCCAGAGGTGCGAGCCTGCGGCGCGCTCGACGAAAAACGGCTCGCCGCCCACGCCGCGGAAGGCGCGCACGGGTGAATTCACTCCGCCGGGAATGTATTTGCAGGCTTCTGCGAAGAGTGAGGACGAGCGCGGGGAATTCATGGCGCACGCAGATGCCGCAACACTGCGCGCGGTGCAACGATGAAGCCTTGCGCGGGTCCAGGTGCTTTGGAAAGGACGACCAAATATTTCGCCTTTCCGTCGCGGAAAACCGGCCTACCGTCTCCGGCGTGAAAGCTCCGTTCCCCGCCCTCGCTCTCGCCCTTGCCTTTTTCTCCGCGCCGGCATTTGCGGCCGGGCCCTCGTCGCACGCGACCAGCGCGCTCGGACGCGAGGCGGGTTCGATTTATCTGGAGGATATCGGTATCAAGCCGGTGCGGCTCACGGTCACCGGTGAGCCCGTCGTCCATAGCCAGATCGCGAACGGGAGCTACCTCGGCATCCTGCGGAAGGGCACCGTCGCGGAAGTCGTGGCGATCGCGGACACGGCGGTGCGCGTGCGCGGCACCTCGGCGCAGGGCGGCGTGGTCGGCTGGGTATCCGCCGCGGGGCTCACGCCGATGAAGCCGGAATTCATCGAGAGCGTGAAGAAAAACGCGCAGCGCAAGAAGGACGTGGATGCGCTCATCGCCAAGGGCGAGGTCGCGCTGAACATGACGCACGAGGAGGTCGCGAGCGCGCTCGGCAAGCCGCAGAAAAAGCAGACCAAGCTCGACGCGAAGGGCCGTCAGGAGGTGTGGGAATTCATCCGATACGCGCGTGTGCCGCAGGAGAGCATCGGCCGCGACCCGCAGGGGAACCTGGTAAAGTCTGTCATCTACGTGAAAGTCCCGGCTGGGAAGCTGAGCGTCACTTTCGACAACAACCTCGTCTCCGCGCTCGATCAGACCGAGGGCGTGCCTGAGGTGCCGGGCGGCGTGCAGCTCGTCCCCGCGCCGATCGTGTTCGTGAACTGAGCGCGGATTACCCGTTGACTGGCGTGCATTTTTCCGTAAGAAAACCCGGCTCAATCGCGGCGGAGTAGCCAAGTGGGAAGGCCGAGGTCTGCAAAACCTCTACGAGTGGGTTCGACTCCCACCTCCGCCTCCAATCCTGCATGCATCAGAGTCCCAGCGCGGGTTCCCCGTCGAAGTGTCCAGCGCGCCGGGCGGAATGCTTTGATTTTTATTTTTCGGGGGAACAACTTCCTAGACGTGCATGCCCCGCGGAATAGTCTCGCCAAGGTGAAATCGCGCCGCATCCAATCTTCCCACGCCGTGAGGCACGTCGGACACTGGCGGACATCGGCGTTCATGACATGAAGAGCTTCGAGAGCAGATTCCGCTTTCACATCAGCAAAGGGCTGCGGATTGACGTGGCGCTCGATATCGGGGCGTTCCGCGGTGAATTCTCCAAGCTCCTCCGCGGCCTGTGGCCGACGGTGAAGATATGGCAGTTCGAGGCGGACGAGCGCCAGAGCCTGCACAATCCGGCCGCGCATTTTGTGCTGCTGGGAAATTGCCAGCGCGAGTGCGATTTCTTCACGGTGGACGAGGCGCTCGCGTGGACGACCGGCTCGTCCATCTATCGGGAAAACACCAATTTCTATCGCGATCCGATGATCCTGAAAAAGCAGATGACGACGGTCGATGCGCTCATGGGTGCGCTCGATTTTTCCGGGGATTGGAGAGGGCGCGGCCTTGTCAAAATAGACACGCAAGGTTCCGAACTAGACATCCTCGAGGGTGCGCGCGGATTTTTCGAGCGCCACGCGCCGCGCATGGTGCTCCTGGAGGTCTCGCTGATCCCGTACAATGCCGGCGCGCCGCTCATGGCCGAAGTGTTCGCATACATGAAAAGGATCCGCTATCAACCAATAGACGTCTTCGACCTCCAGTACCTGCCTGATGGCCAATTGTTCCAGATGGATATCCTGTTTGAATCGATCCGATAATCGCTACTCCGTGGTCACGTAACAACGGGAGGTTTCTCGCCCATGCATTTCGACCGAAAGCGTCACAATCATATTTCACCTTGCATCAATCGACCTGCTGGCAGCCGCCAGGCGATCTGAACAATCCTTTCGGCTGTTCCATTGCGGACCCCCGAGTTCCACGGCGCGTTGATAATCGCGAATCGCATTCCCGTTCATTCTCCAGGATTGGTAAATGATACCTCGGAAATAATATCCTTGAGTCAGTTTGGGGTCGATTCTGAGAGCTGTATCCAGCTCATGCATCGCTCTGAAAAACTCTCCTTTCTCCATCAACATGGTGGCCCGATTCAGGTATGTCATTGCAAACTCCGGATCAAGCCGTTGCCCAACGTCCAATTCGCGCATTGCTTCGTCAAACTGTTTCCGCTGGTAAAGTACATTGGCGCGCTGGTTGTAAGAAAGGGGATTCAGCGAATCCGGCAGCGGCCAATCCCATTCGGCATCAAGATTGTGCCATGGAACTTTGAAGGTCGTCACCACATGAGTGGCTGGCGTCAGCAAGTTGAACGCCAGCGCGCCCGCAACGATCCTCTGTGCAGAGTCCCGGCGTTTTTGCCACAGATGAATGATGCCGACCCAAGCCATGGGTGCAAACACAGCCATGGAACGGCTGAGGTCACCTGCGATTAGAAGCGACACACCGAGGGTGAGCACAACTACCCCTGTGAACAGCAAATTCCACCAACGCCCCGATTGCAGGATCATAAACCACAGGCAGGCAAACACGAACACCCACAAGCCGCGCAAACCATGCCACCATCCCTCAACGAGGCGCCAATAGTCGCGCTGATAGAATATGAACTCCCGCAGGTAATAGTCAGTGGTGGAGTGCGCCTTCGCAGAATCGAAATAGCGGAGCAGCACGTAACAAAGCGTCGGGAGTCCAGCAACCAGTGCGTCGAAAAACAATTTCCGGCGAAACACTGAACGACCGTACCGGAAAATGAATGCCCTCAAACCCACGCAGACTGGCAATGCAATGATGAACCGCTCATCGATCCACGGTGTCGCGCATGCAGTAATCAGCAAGACCAGACGCGATTGAAAGCCCACGACAAGCATCAGCCCAAGCACCAACCATGAATCAAAATAGGTGAGCAACCCCATCGAGGTGAAAAACCAGGAGGCTGTAGCCATCAGGCATGTGGACAGTAAGGTAAAGAGACGGTTTCCGGTCGCCTTCAGTGTCTGGTGCGCAGTCAGCGCCAGCAGCACCAAACAGCCTATATGCGGCAAAGCCAGAAACAACCAGCGCGGAAAATGAAGATAGTGTGCTATGAGGGGAAACAACAAGCGCCAGTTGATGACGAGATTCGTCGGGTTTTCCGTCGGAACAAATGGGTTCTCGACCTGCTTGAGCGTATCAATCGCCCGATTAACCTCGCCATTATTCCACGAGAGCGGAAAATCAATCCCTTTCCACAACTTGAAGTGCGGGCAGAAAAAGTAGAGGACGATGAGGCACGATGACACCGCGACGCCCGCAATAAACCAGCCGCGGGGAAGCAATTCCAGGCGGCCCCGCCAACCAATCTGGGAAACCGTGCCGTCGTTCGGTGCCGAAGGTTCTTGTGTCATTCAATTCTTGTAATGAAATATAACGACAGTCCCAATTGGGTATTTACAGGGACGCTGTAAGTGTCCACATGGAAATTCCGGGCGGGCTTGGGTAGGAGGCAATCTTTCCAAGGGCAAATCATAGTTTGATAATGTGTGGTTCTGGGAGCGGAACGATGTAGCTCCCTTGAAAGCCGCGACCTGTGAGCTTCGGAATCAGTTCCTCCGCGATGTGCCATGATAGCAGTAATGCGTAATCGGGTTGATCAGTATACAACCGCGATTCCTCCCACACGGGGAGGATCGTGCCGGGAATGTACTTGCCGATCTTGTAGGAACCATTGATCTCCAGGACACAGTCGAGGATCCCGTCGTCGAGCCCGACGTAGTTGATTAGGGTGCTGGCCCGCGAGGGGGCTCCGATGCCATAGATCCGGCCGCCATGTGACTTGATGTCCTTGAGCATTGAGAGCAGGCCGAGTTTGGAGTTCACAACTGCGCCCTTAAATCGTTGGAGCGCCTCCTGCGTAATGCTTCGGCTTTCCTCGTTCAATATCCGCCCGATGCTCGTCTGGACAGGATACTGGCCTTTCCGGGCAGCATAGACCCGAATCGAGCCGCCATGTGTCGGGAGGCGCCGTGCGTGAATGACTTCCAGTCCGTGCCGCTCCAGAAGATTGCGCACGCTCGCCAGCGAGTAGTAACGAAGGTGCTCGTGGTAAATGGTGTCGTATTGAAGTGTTTCGAGGAGGGAGAGGAAGTAGTGCGATTCGCTAATGAATATCCCGTCCTCCGTCAGCAGGGCGAGGATGCCTGCGACGATGTCATGGATGTCTTCGATGTGGGCGAAGACATTGGTTGCCGTCACAAGCTTGGCCCTGCCTTGTTCAGCGGCGACTTTTTCCGCCACGGATTTGGTAAAAAATGAAATTAGTGATGGGATGCCGCGTTCGAGAGCCAGGTTCGCCGCATTCGTGGGCTCGATTCCGAAGACCCTTCCTCCATTGCCTTGGAAGTTGCCCAGGAGCGTCCCATCGTTTGAACCGATGTCTATTACAAGGTCAGTCGGTTTGAGTGGATAGAGTGTGGTTACTTCGCGCGATAACTCTGCGAAATTGTCCCGGAGGAGCTTCGTGGTTCCGGTGGTGTAGGGGTAAGAGGGAGGAAAGAGGATGGCCGGGTCCACGATCAAGCCGAGTTGCGCAAGGCTGCAATTCCGGCAGTACAGCAACTCCGCCGGATAGGCAGGCTGCTCGGCCAAGGGGGTGCCGATCAGGGGCATCGTATTCACGGGAGGCAGGTAACCGAGGAAGATGACTGGCTGGAGATCGGCGGAATCGCAGACCTGGCAGCGATCCACGACGAGGCTGCCACCACTGCCGGCAGCGAGTTTCTTTGGTGCATTCATAAGGGGAGATCGGCGGACGGTCGTCGGTCGAAGTTCTTTATGTACCAGGGGACGGTTGTTGAGAGACCTTCTTTGAGGCTGGTGGCGGGAATGTATCCGAGCGCCTTCAATCGGCGAATATCAGGGCAGCGCCGGAGCGTGCCCCCTGCTTTCCGGGGGCCGGGGACGATGCGGACCTCCCGGTGGAACGATGCACCGACTGCTTCTGCCAGTTCGCGAATGGTGATCTCCTCATCGGTGCCGATGTGGTAGATTCCCAGATGCTCCCCCTTTTCAATGACCTTCAGCAGACCGGCGATCATATCCTCGATGAAGACAAATGACCTCGTCTCTTCCCCACTCCCTTGAATGGGAAATTCAATCGTGCCTTGGCATTTCTGGGCGAGCGCGTGCATGCGGACTGCAAACTGGGGGATGACATGCTCCCACCCCATGTCGGGGCCGTACACGTTGTGCGGTCGGAAAATCACCGCCCGGCGGAGTTTTGAACGGCCATAGTTGAGGGTAAGCAATTCACTGATGATTTTGCCGCCACCATAGGAATACCGTGGATTGAGTGGATCGGGGATGGACAGGGGGGCCGTCTCATCAGTCGGAATGACAGGCGGCGTCTGATAGACTTCCGAACTGGACGCCACCCAGAGTTCGCCGACGCTCTCCGCGATGCATGCGTCGAGGACATTGAGCATTCCCTTCACGGCGATCTCGAGCACCAGTTCGGGCCGCGTGTAGAAGAACTCGGTGCCATTGACCGCTGCCAGATGGCACACGGCATCAACCCCGTGAACTGCCTCCCTCACTGCGGCCGCATTGCGCACATCGCCACTCATCCAGTCGATCTGTCCGGCCACGTCATCGAGGCGGCGACGCAAACCGCGCGAGTCATCATCGAAAGCACGCACGCGGTGTCCGCTCCGGAGCAAGGCGCGGACGAGCGCACTCCCGATGAAACCGCTGGCCCCCGTAACCAGAAAGAACTTATGATTCATGCGTTTGTCTGGTAACTCTTGGATGCATTTCGCAGCAAAACAGACTTCGGCGGGCAACGCAGCCAAGTCGTGGCGAACCCAAAGAAAAACCACCTTAGATACTGCGGCAACCAGCCAAGAATGCGGAACCGACTCTTTCCAGCCTTCCGTTCATGCCATTCCGCCGGCAACTCGGTGATGCGCCAGCGGAGTCGGTGGCACTTCACCAGCCATTCCAGACTGAAGGCCCAGCCAACTTTCGATGCCAATGGAATCTGTTCGATGACCCGCCGGGAGAAGAGGCGAAAGCCGTTGGTTGGATCGTGCGTCGGCAGACGGCCGATATGGTACAGCAAAAACGCGGCTGTGCGGACAAGGCTCGCTTTCAGCGAGTGGCATCCTATCATGCAACCGCCGCGTATAAATCGGCTCGCACAAACAATGTCATATCCATCGGCAGCCATTCTCACCATCGCGTTGAGACGGACGGCGTTGTAATCATCATCCGCCGGAAAAGTCACCACATAGGGCGCGGTCGTCCGGCCTAGTCCGGCGCGGATCGCTTCCATGACGCCCTGTCCGTCGTTCTTAACCAATTCGAAATGATACTCATCGTGTGGAAGTGGTTTCAGGGCTTGCAGTGTGGTATCGTCTTCTGAGTCATAACAGATAAGCACACGATAAGGAACACGCAGTTCACTCCGGAACGAATCCAGCACCGAGCGGATGTTCAGCTCTTCGTTGCAGACCGGAATTACGATGTCGAGTGCCGCCTTCACGGGGTGGTTATCCTATTGCACGATCGAATGCCTGTTTGGGATGAACGCATTTGATTCAGAATTGTCTGGACCCTGAGTCCGTCCCTGAAGTTCGGGTTCATGTTGCCATCACCGGC
>JANXZI010000055.1 GCA_025355595.1 Spartobacteria bacterium | reverse complement strand
ATTCACCGGGCCTTGGCCGATCCGCCCCGAGGATCCGGTGAGCCCGAAGGCGTGGTACGCGGCGACGAAAATGTTCATGGAGTCCATCGGGCGCACCTTTGTGGAAATGCACGGGATGAGCGTCATCGTCGCACGGCTCGGGTGGTGCCCGCGCACGCCAGAGCAGGTGGCGGAGATCGCGGCGAGCGAGCATTTCCGCGACGTGTATTTCAGTCCCGGCGACGTGGGGCGGTTCTTCGCGTGCTGCGTCGAGGCGCCGGAGACCGTGCGGCACGCGGTCGTGTACGGCGTAAGCCGCGCGCTGGTGCAGGCGAAGTTCGACCTGTCCTCCGCGGAAAAACTGCTCGGCTACGTGCCGCAGGAAAGCTGGCCGACGGGGTGCAGTGATTTTTGATTTCCCCGCACCGCAGCCACACCCGTCCGCGGCATTTTCCCCGCTTGCGCACCCACTCGGGGCAGGCACACTTTGCCCATCATGAAGCGCTCCCTTCCCGCAATCTTCCTCGCACTCGCCGTGGCGGCGGGTGTGTTCGCCTACGTGCAGTTTGACGGTGCAGCCGCACTGAAGCGCGAGATCGCCGAGAACGCCTCCGCACGCGAGGCCGCGCAGAAGGCCGTGCTGGCCGCGGAGGCCGAGATCGCGCGCCTGAAGTCCGCGACGGAGAACACGAAGGAAAATATCGCGCGCCTCACCGCAGAACGCGACGCCGCCCTCGCCCACGCGAAAAATTCCGCACCCAGTGCCGCGCCGATGCCGATGCCCGGCACGCCGCCGCCCGCGGGCGAAAAGGAGGGCAATCCCATGATGGCGATGGCCGGAAAGATGTTCGAGAGCGAGGAGGGCAAGAAGATGATGCGCTCGCAGATGGCGATGGGCCTGAAGATGCAATACGGCGGACTCGCGCGGGAATTGAAGCTCGACCCGAAAGTCGCGGACCAGGTCATGGGCCTCCTCGGCGACCGGCAGATGGCACTGAGTGAGGCTGCAATTGCCTCCATGAAAAACGGCACGCTCGATGAGGCGGCCACGAAGGAAATCGGCACGAAGTCCGATGCGCTGCAAAAGGATTACGACGCGAAGCTGAAGGCGATCCTCGGCGACCAGGGTGCGGCGCAGCTCAAGGATTACGAACGCACGCTCGGCGACCGCATGATGCTGACGCTGCACGAGCAGCAGTTCGCCGCCGCGGGCGCGCCGCTCGAGCAGACGCAGCGCGACGGCCTTCTCCAGATCATGAAAGATGAGCGCCTGAAGACGCCCGCGACGCCATTCGACGAGGCGAATCGGGGCGACAGCAGCAAGGCGCTCGCCGCCATGCGCGACGATGCCGCGGTGGAAAAATGGCTCAAGCAGGAGGAAGACTTCCAGCAGCGCGTGCTGCAGACCGCGACGAAGACGCTGAATCCCGACCAAGTGAATGCGCTCCGGGATTCGTTCAAGCAGCAACTCGACATGCAGAAGTTTGGCATGAAAATGGGCAAGGAGATGTTCGGCGGCACGACCAGCAGCGCGACGATCTCGGTCTCGGCGACTGCAGAGGGGATCGCTCCCGAGGCTCCCGTGAAGGCAGCGCCCCCGAAGTAGCGCACTTGGTGGGACATCGCACGGTGTCCGGCTTCACGGCCCGGCCACACGGTTTTCTCCGGCGGAAAATTGAGGCGATAATTTTGCTTTGGATTCACGGACGATCATGGCAGAAGGGGAATCGCCGGGCGGGCCTCGCTTTCCCCACCCGTTGACCGGCATGGAACAAAAAAAACAGCCATGGTCAACAAACGAGAAAAAAACGAGGAAGCCAATAAAGCGGCCGCCACCACAGTGCCCACCGCACCGAAACCGCGCGCTACTGCGAAGCCAAAGGCCGCAGCCCGCACCGCTGGAACAGCGCCCGCAGCCAAGCCGGCGAAAAAGAAAACAGGGAAGGCATCCGGAGTCGGGGCGGAGGACATTGCGCTTCGCGCCTACTTCATCGCTGAGAAGCGCCAGCAGCTCGGGCTGCCGGGCGATTCGCTCGGCGACTGGATCGAGGCCGAGCGCCAACTGCTCGGCGAGCGCGCGACCCACGGCGTCAACTAACCGCCGCAGGCGCACCATTCGGGACGCGGATGGTCTTTCCGCGTCGGCTCTCGCGCGTCGGGACACCGCGTGACTGTGTGCTTCGTGTTGCCATGATCCGGCGGGCGGCGACGTGTACCGATGCCCGGCGCGCCTCTGATTCTCCGGCAGAGGGACGGCCCGATGGCTCGGCTTTTACAATAAGCACTCCTTATTTAAATCCTGAGTTTCAGTCATTTCATCCATAGATAAAAAAAACTAAAAAATGACTTGCGGGTTCCCGGCAGTGGCTTAATCTCCGTCCAGCGTTCGGAAGCGGATGCGACACTTTATAAATGTTCTGGGGGGAACATCGGCCCTCCGTAGCCTTTCGGTTGCGGGGGGCCGAACTCTTTTCCGGCGATCCCTTCGCCGCAAACGCCGGGGTTGCACGCGGGACGCCGGGCGGGAAGAATGCCCTCCCGTGAACCACTCCCAACCCCGGCGCAAGCCATGAAGATCGGACTCGTTCGCCGTGGCTATTCCGCGAGCGGCGGGGCGGAGGCCTACCTTTTCCGCTTTGCCAATGCGGCGCGCGCCGCGGGACACGAGCCGGTGCTCATCTGCGGCTGCGAATGGCCGCGCGATGTGTGGCCGCACGAGTCGGTCGTGGTCGCGGGAAAGACGCCCGAGGAATTTGCGGACCGGCTCGAGGATCGCCGAGCGAGCGGCGGCTGGGATATGCTCTTCAGCCTTGAGCGAGTGTGGGCGTGCGATGTCTATCGCGCGGGCGACGGCGTGCATTCGGCGTGGCTGGAGCGGCGGCGGCAATTCGAGCCCGCATGGCGGGGCTGGTTCCGGAATTTGCAGCGCAAGCATCGCGAGATTCTCGAACTCGAATGCGCGCTTTTCACCGGCGGTGCGCGGCGCGTCATCGCAAATTCCCAGATGGTGAAGGATGAGATCATCCGCATCTACGGCACGCCCGCGGAGCGCGTCCATGTCATCAACAACGGCGTGCCGACGCACGCCGCGGAGCCCCGTGCGCGGGAAAAAGTGCGCGCGGAACTCGGCCTCTCGACGGCGGAGTACGTCGCGGTCTTTGCCGGCACCGGCTGGGATCGCAAGGGCCTCCGCCATGCCATCGCGGCTGTTAACGCTCTGCAAATTCCGGTGACCCTCCTCGTCGCCGGACGCGGCGGGCGCGGCGAACAGCGGGCGCTCCCGCAGTCGGACCGCGTGCGTTTCCTCGGCGCGCTTCCGGGGGAAAAATTGCGTGCCGTGCTCGCGGCGGCGGATGTCTTCATCCTGCCCACGATCTACGATCCGTTTTCCAATGCCTGCATCGAGGCGCTCGCCGCCGGGCTGCCTGTCATCACCACGACGGCGAACGGCTTTGCCGAAATCATCACGCACGGCGAGGAAGGCCATGCCGTCGCACCCGGCGACACGCGTGCGCTCGCGGATGCGCTCGCATTGTGGGCCGACCCGCAGCGGCGCGAAGCCGTGCGCCCGCGCCTGTTGGAAAAGGCCGCGCATTTTTCCGTGGAGGAAAACCTCGCGCGCACGCTCGAAGTGATCACCGCCGCGTGAACGGAAGCGCATCGGAAATTGGATGCCGGTGTCGAATGTCCACCACCCGCCCTTGCGCTTCCCCGGAGGATCGCTAAGAAGCGCGCCCCCGGTCGGGTTGACCCGCCGCCCGTGGCCGATGACACTCTCTCGCTTGAAGACCACTCCTCTCCTCTGCGCCTTCGCCTTCGCCGCCGCCCTCACCGGCTGCGATCGCAAGGCCGTGCGCGTGTATGATGCGCCGAAGGATCGCCCCTTCGTCGCACCAAAGGAA
>JANXZI010000054.1 GCA_025355595.1 Spartobacteria bacterium | reverse complement strand
CTCGTGTGGATGCCGATGCCGATGTAGTTCATGGGGTGGTTTCGATTACTCCCTTCTGCCCCACCTTCCCCCCTCGGAGAATCTTTCCATGCCCGCGGGCGCCGCCGGCTTTCATGTTATCTGTCCCTTGTCCACTCGGGGGCACTTTTTGCACAATCTCCACGATGCGGGACTGCAAAAGCTATCGCAGCCGCCAATCCCCAATCCCGCCCGGGTAGATCATTTTCGAGTCGGGCTTCACGCCTGTCCCCATTGCGAAGTCCACCGCGGCCCCACTGCCGTCGAGGCACCATTGGTAGATTTGCCCGGCGTTATTTTGGAAAATCAGGTCGGGAAAACCGTCGCCATTCATGTCCGCGCAGGCAACAATCCGCCAATTCCCAAGAGCGCCGGCATAGAGAAACTGTGAGCCGGGCTTGAGGCCGGTTGGGGTGGAGAAATTGACGGTGTTCCCGGTGCCGTCGAGAAGCCAGACATAGATCTGGCCGATGCTATTCTGGAATATGAGGTCCGAAGCGCCGTCCTTGTTCACATCCGCGCAGGCCACGACCCTCCAGTCACCCAAGCCGCCGCCATAGAGGAACCGCGAGCCAGGTCTGAGGCCGGTTCCCGTTGCGAAATTGATAGGATCACCGGTGCCGTCGAGGAACCATGCGTAGATCTGCCCGGTGCCGTTTTGAAAAATGAGGTCTGGGATTCCGTCATTGTTCACATCTGCGCAGGCGACGATTTTCCAATCCCCGAGATTGCCGTCGTGGAGAAATTGCGAGCCCGGCACGAGCCCGCCTCCGGTGGCGAGATTCACGGCATTCCCGGAGCCGTCGAGGGTCCAGACATAGATCTGGCCGATGTTATTCTGAAAGATAAGGTCGGGCAAGCCGTCGCTATTGATATCCGCAACCGCCTTTAGCCTCCAAGCGCCGAGGCCCGCACCGAAAATATATCCGCCGGAGGTCGCCGCGCCGGAGCCGTCCATGTTCCAGCCGTAGATCTGGCCGGCGGAATTTTGAAAGATGAGATCTGTGTGGCCGTCACCATTCATATCGCGTGGACTCGTGCTCGAAGGGTAACCGGGTACGGCATTCCGTGCCTTCGCCGCAGAGGGCGAACTAATGACGGGATTGCGCGGGAACTTTGCATAAGGCAGGCGGAACCCTCCATAGGCATAGCTGTCCGCGCGGATTCCGAAGTCGGCGAGAAAATCCGCGCATCCGCTCGCTGCGATGATGTCATCCTGATCCACGCCATCGCCGGAGACGCCGATCGCGCCGATGAGTTCGCCATTGCGATAGAGCGGAAACCCACCGGGAAATATCGTGAAGCCGTTTGGCAGGTTGGGATTTCCCGGGAATCTCCCGTTGGCCGGATCGCGCTTCAGCGACACCGCCTCCTGGAAGCCGAAGAACGGACCGAACGGGGCGCCATCAATCCCCGGCGGAAAATATCGCTGTGAAAGAAAACCCACGGAGCGGGTGGACATCGCCAGTTGGCTATTGGAGGTGAAAACAGCCGTCCGCGCCTTTTGTACCGCGACATCCCAGGAAAACATCGTCGCCTCGCCGACGCGGAACGTTCCGAGCACGGTCGGAGCTTCGAGGGCCTTGTCGGGATTATTGATCACGGTGATGAAGACCTTTGCAGAGACACCTAACGGAAGGCGGATGCCCGCCCGAGTAATGCTGGCCCGCTGCGCGGCTTTTGTGATGATAGATTCGACTTCACTGGCCGTAAGCCTGCTCGAATTCCCGACAAGGTTTCTTCCCGGCACGGCGGACAGCGGATCGTCTATGAACCGGATGACTCCGCTGTTGTTTGCAGGGACATCGAAGACCACAGGGCCACGCACTTCTCCCCCCACACCACCGAGACTAATCACGGGATAGGGGTAAGGTGGTGGTGGTGCCTGAACCGGAAAACCATCCACAGGGCGACCGGCAAGGCTTCCCAACGGCAGCGCGCCCGATATGTCCGTGATCGTCTCGACCGGCTGCCATACATAGGGAAGCCGGATGCCGTTGATCAGGATATTTGTCGCAACTATTGCAGGCGGGGGCCGGAAACCGGTCTGTCCCGCCAGCGCGACAAACTCATCGGTGTCCGCCTGGGAAATGGGAACGTAACCAGTCGTGGCGAGTAACTGGACTTCACTAAGGATGATCGCGGCTGCGGGCGCGAGGTCCGTCGGGACGCCGTCGCCGGTCACTCCGAGGCCGCCCACCAGATGGCCATTTTTGTAAAGCGGCACGCCGCCGGGCGAATCGTTCAGGGAGCCGGGGAGGACTGGGTTGCCGCGGACACCGGGAGAGATGCGCTTCATGTCGCCGGGGACGAGCGAGGCGCGAAGATCCGCCGGATCGAACGGGTTGGCTGGCACGAGCGGATTGGCGATTTGCTTGAGCCGGTTGATGTCTGAAAAAAACAGGTTCGAGAATCCTACTCCGACGAGCGGCCCCGGGCCTGCGTTCGTGACGGCGGGTGGAAAATGCTGCTGGGTAATGTAGCCTGCGGTACGAGTGGTCAGGGCCTCCTGGTCGCTGCTCAGGAATGCGGCGGTGCCCGCCCTCGTGATCGCCCCGGCCACCAAGCCGTAAATCCGAAGTGTCGCCGGCGAATCCAAATCAAACGGCGGCAGCGGCACCGGGATTCGCCCTTGCACGTCCCACACGCCGAGCACAAATCCCTCCCGGTCGGAAACGGCGATGATCGCGCTGGGATTCGTCCTCATCGCTTGGGTGGCGGCCTGCGCGATGATCTGCCCGACCTCTGCCTGCGTAAGCTGTTCCGGGCTGCTCTGTGCGCACACGGACGCTGGCGAAAAGGTAATCGCAAACGCAGCCATAACTGCAGTGAGCAAGGGATTCTTCATTCGTCGGAGGCTGTCTCTTATCCATCCGGCAAATTGCCGGCAATTC
Organism: Spartobacteria bacterium; assembly: GCA_025355595.1. Taxonomy (GTDB): domain Bacteria; phylum Verrucomicrobiota; class Verrucomicrobiia; order Chthoniobacterales; family Chthoniobacteraceae; genus SXWH01. The sequence goes on along the minus strand of JANXZI010000054.1, from coordinate 7,430 downwards.
ATCTTTTTGGCGTTCGCAGAAATGGCGGAGAGTTTCGCGTTGCGCCGCATTTCGTGTTCGGCGTATGAAGCCCTCGTGCTGATGACAAGTCCGAGCCCCCCCTCGCCATATCGGCGATCCCGCCCGGTGTTTCTGGCCATCGCATCACTGCTCGGGCTGGGAATTCCAAACGTCCACGGAGCGGAGGGGAAGCTGAAATTCCGCAAAAGCTCCCCGAACCTGCGCCCGATGTCGCCATCCGACGGTGACGCCGCGAACGCACCGGGCCAGCCGCCGCGTTCGCCCGCGGGATTCAATCCGGATCCCGGAATGTGGGACCAGCCTGCGCTGAGGACGGATCCGGAGAGCCTGCTGCTTTTCCCCGAGGAATCCGTGCTGCCGGGAACCCTGAAGCTCCCGCGCGGCGATGTCATAGGTCACGATCCGATCAAGAAGACATTCACCTATCCCTCCTATCCACTCGGGCGGGAGGGCCTCGGCCTCCTGCCTCATGCCAAGGGCGTGCCTAACCGCTGGCTCGTGCCATTTCCCCACTGGCAGCGCTATCGCGATGCATCCACCGAGACGCCTTACCAGTACGATACGCCGAGGCTGTGGCATCCTTATCGCCAGAGCAGGCTGAAGGGCGACGTCCCCATCATCGGGCAGGACATTTTTTTGAACCTCACGGCAAAAAACTTTGCCCTCTTTGAAATGCGAAAGCTTCCTGTCCCGAGCGGGTTGAGCACATCCACGCCGAACAGTGCGGAATTTTTCGGGCGCGGGGAGCAGATGACCTATTCCAACGACGCATCCATCGCGTTTGACCTGTTCAAGGGCGAGACCGCCTTCAAGCCGGTGCAGTGGCTCATCCGGGTGAATGCCGTCTATAACAGCAACTGGACGCGCGTGCGGGAAAATAACCTGCTCTTTCCCCTTGGCAGCGTGTCCCATTCCACCTATGTCCCGAATACCGCTACCATCGAGACGATACCCGCAAGCCCGGTGGGTGTGAATACGGTGTCAGGGAATCCCGGCAGATTCACGACCAACATTAATCCGGCCACATTTTTCAACTATATCGCACCGCAGCTTCAGGCCTTGGGGACTGCGAAGCCGCTCGTCCAAGTGGATCCCCATACCGGACGCCCTCCGGCAGGTTCGACAGCCCCGGCTCCGGTGGGCGGTGCCAATGAACTGCGAGGCACCCACTACACCACCCGCTTCCGCGACTTCTTCGCACTGCAGGAGGCCTTCGCCGAGATCCACATCGGCGATGTCTCAGACAACTATGACTTCGTCTCTTCCCGCTTCGGAACCCAGCCGTTCGTCTCCGATTTCCGAGGGTTTGTCTTTGCCGATACCAATCTCGGGGTGCGGGTCTTCGGCAATCATGATAATAACCGGACGCAGTACAATCTGGCATATTTCAATATGCGCGAGAAGGACACCTATTCGGGCCTGAACTCGCTTTCCTCGCGCGATCAGCATGTCGTCATTGCAAATGTTTTCCGTCAGGATTTCCTTGTGAAAGGCTACACCGCTCAGGCCAGCCTGCATCTCAATATTGATCGCGGGGGTGTCCACTATGACCGGAGTGGTTTTCTCACCCGTCCGCAAATATTGGGAACGGTCCCGGACGCCACGCCAGTCAGCGTGGCGGACAACGGGCTTCGGAGCCACGGGGTGAAGTCGTTCTATCTTGGCTGGACAGGTGACGGGCACATCGGACGCTGGAATATCACCCACGCATTCTACCAAGTATTCGGTGAGGATGAATTCAACACCCTTGCCGGAAAGCGGGTGGACATTAATGCGCAGATGGGTGCGGTGGAGGTAAGCTATGACCGCGACTGGTTCCGGCTGAAGCTCTCCGGCTTCTATGCGAGCGGAGACTCGAAGCCGACAGACCGGACCGCACGTGGATTTGACACGATCCTCGACAACCCGTCCTTTGTCGGAGGCCCGTTCAGTTGGTACGTGCATGAGGGCATCAATCTTCCTGGAACCGCGGTGAACCTGAAGCAAAGCGATTCGCTGGTGATGAACCTGCGCACCAGCAAGACGGAGGGACAATCGAATTTTGTGAATCCAGGCACCCTGATTCTCGGCTTTGGGGCCGACATGGATCTCACGCCGAAACTGAAGGCATTCACCAATGTGAACTATATCTGGCTCGTGGAGCCGGAGTCCATCAGGGTCGCGCTGCAAACCGACCGGGTGAGAAACGACCTGGGACTCGACGCCAGCTTTGGTTTCAAGTACCGGCCCTTTCTGACGGATAACGTCATCGTCTCGTTAGGCATGGGCTTTTTCTTCCCGGGCGGGGCCTATCGGGACATGTATCGGAGCAATACCGCCCCGGTTCCCGGATTTACGTCCCAAGGTTCCTTCAGCAAACCGGACAGCATGCTTTACAATGCCTTTTTCACGGTCAGCCTTGTGTATTAATATGGATGTTTCATTAGCGACACGGATGACGTCTGCCACCATTCGGGCACCCCTTGGATTTTCAGTCGGATTACTTCAATGATACCGCGTCCATTCCATGCCTTTTTAGTTTCGGCCTTGGTTGTCGTGGTGGCCTGTCTTTGTTTAGTGCGGGCGCAGGATGGGTTGGGCCCGCCCACTTCCCCATTGTCGAAGCCAGCACTGGCCGCCCCGCCCAAGCCCAAACTGGATATCAACGGTAATCGGATTCCGCTTCTGGGCACTTCCGCCGGACTCGGCACCGGACTCGGGCCTGACACTGCACCTGCGGGTGCTCTCCCACTGCCCGCGGCATCCGAACCAGACAGCACGCCCGCTGCCGGAAAAGCGACGCTGTTTGGAACGGGATTTGGTCCCGGGCTATCGGTTCATCCCAAGAGCGCGGGAGCCGGGCGCCCCGCGCGGAACTGGATCGATCAGACCGTCGGGGAGGCAAACCGGAAGAGTGTCGGCTGCGTCGAATGCCATAAGACCACCGACGCTCACACGATGCACACTTCGCCGAACGTGGTGCTCGGCTGCACGGATTGCCACGGCGGGAATTCGGCACGCGGGCTCCTCATCACGCAGGCGCATGTGCAGCCACGGAATCCGGAATTCTGGGCCACATCGGCGAATCCTCCGAACTCCAATGTCGTGCTGAACCACGAGTCCCCGGAGTTCATCCAATTCCTGAATCCCGGTGACCTGCGCGCGGCGAAAAAGGCGTGCGGCCTCTGCCATGGCGACATCGTCGAGAGGGCGGGCAACTCGATGATGAACCATGGCGCCATGCTCTGGAATGCCGCGGCCTATAACAATGGTTCCATTGATTCGAAGAATGCCATCGTTGGACAGGCTTACGGGGCCGACGGCATCCCGCTCCAGTTGTCTAATCCATTCAAGCCCACGCCCGAGCAGACACGCCTCTCCGGGATACTCGCCACACTCTCTCCGCTTCCGCGTTTCAATCTAAGCCAGCCTGGAAATATTTTCCGGATCTTTGAGAAAGGCGGATTGGATGGGCTCTCGCTCGGCCTGCCGACTCCCGATGAACCGCCGGGCAAGCCGGATCGCCGCCTGTCTGCCCGGGGGCTCGGCACGCAGAACCGGACGGACCCCATATTCCTGGGCGCACAAAAGACGCGCCTGCATGATCCGCTGCTCGGTTTTCTCGGATCAAACGATCATCCCGGCGACTACCGATCCAGCGGTTGCAGCGCCTGCCACGTCGTCTATGCAAACGACCGGTCGCCAAGCAACTCGGGATGGTGGCACAGCTATGGTAACCAGGGCCTGAGTTTCTCGAAAGACCCCACTATTTCGAAACGTGAACGCGGGCATCCGGTGAAGCATGAATTCACCCGCTCGATCCCGAGCTCCCAGTGCATGAACTGTCACATGCACCAAGGAAACCTCTTCGTGAATTCCTATCTTGGTTACACTTGGTGGGATCAGGAGACGGATGCGGAATTCATGTATCCCAAGGAACAGCACGATCCCACCGATGACGAACTGGTGCGTTCCACCGTGGCAAATCCGGAGGCGGCTGCGGCGCGCGGACTTTGGGGAAATCTTAGTTTTCTGGAGAAGGCTGCGGAGCTAAACCCCAAACTGAAACATACCCAGTTTGCCGACTATCACGGGCATGGATGGGTCTTCCGAGCCGTCTTCAAGCAGGATAAGAAAGGCAACCGGCTGGACAAGGAAGACAATGTCATTGCGCACCGTGACTTTATGCGCGCCGTGCATCTAAAAGATATTCATCTGGAGAAAGGCATGCAGTGTGCGGACTGCCATTTCGAGACGGACGTGCATGGGAATGGGCTGCTCTACGGCGAGCCGCGCAATGCGACCACGATCATGTGCGTGGACTGCCACGGCACCATTCAGGCGCGGCCAACGCTCATGACCACGGGGGCCGCCGGGCAGACCGATCCCGCCGACCGGCGGAAGATTTCCCCAGTTGACTTGTCCAAGACTATTACCCCATGGGGGCCGCGGTTTGAGTGGGAAGATGTCCCGGACCTGCGCACGGGGGTGCCGACGAAGGACGGAAAGGGACAGCCAATGCGCCGTCTTTTCCAGAACTCGACGATGGCCCGCGAGAAGCGTTGGGAAATCCCGCAGACGGTGGATGTCATTGATCAGACAAATGCGCTGAAGCATTACAATCCAAAGGCGGCTCATGCCAAGACCGTCCAGCGCGACGGAGAGACTTGGGGCGATGTGCCGCTGACCGGGGAGCAGTGCAAGGCGAACCTGGCACATGACAACCGAAACATGGACTGCCAAGTGTGTCATACCTCATGGGCGACGAGTTGCTTTGGCTGCCACCTTTCGATGAAGGCAAACCAGCGCGTGCCGTTGAACAAGTATGAGGGCGTGCTGGACCGCAATTTTACGACTTATAACCCGCAGGTCGTGCGCGACGATGTGTTCATGCTGGGTATTGATGGCACGGTGAAGAAGAACCGACTCGCGGTGATCCGTTCGTCGAGCGCGGTGGTCGTCAGCTCGCAGAACCAGAACCGGAACTGGGTCTATTCGCAGCAGCAGACGGTGAGCGGGGATGGGTATAGCGGCCAGGCTTTCAATCCGCACTTTCCGCACACGACCAGCGGTGCAGGGACGACTAAGAACTGCACCGACTGCCATCTTTCCAAGGCGAAGGATAACAATGCGTGGATCGCTCAGTTGCTGGGCTTTGGCACCGGGACGGTGAATTTTTTTGGCCGGTACGCGTGGGTTGGCGGCGAGAAGGCTTTGCACGGCATCGTCTGGACCGAGGCGGATGAGCCGCAGTCGGTCATCGGAAGTTCCATGCATAAGAACGCCTACCCGCGGAACTATGCCGAGCATCTCGCGCACGACAGGAAACTCACCACGGGTCACGAGCACCACGCCCGGGAGATCAACGACCTGACTTTGCGCGGCGAATACCTTTACACGGCAAACGGGCCAGGAGGGTTCGAGGTGTTCGATGTCGCGAACATTGACCAGAAAGATTTTAGCGAACGGATTGTGTCGTCGCCGGTCTCACCGCTCGGGCAGCGGACCTCTCTGCGCACGCCTTTCGCCACGGCGGTGGCACTGCCGAGCACCTTACTGAGTGACCCGATGCGGATTCAAAACAAGGAGAATGAGGAACAGCCGATTCCCGCATGGTATGGCTATGCATTTGTCAGCGACCGCAAACTCGGGCTGGTCGTGTGCGACGTGCGTCCGTTGCTTGATGGCAATCCGCAGAACAATTTCATCACGAAGAAAGCAGAGTTCAATCCGGGGGGCCGCCTGACCGGCGCGGAATATTGTGTGTGTGCCGGACACCGGGTGTATGTCTGCACGCCGCGCGGACTGGCCGTGGTGGATGTGGAGAAACCCGAGCAGCCGCGGCTGGTCGGTGAACTTGCGGGCGGATTCCTGAAGAACCCACGCGCCATGGCCGTCCAGTTTCTCTACGCCTTTGTCACCGATGACGATGGGTTGAAAGTCGTGAGCCTCGCCGATCCCGAGCATCCGCGGGCATTGCCCGAGGCGGTGGTGCGCCTGCGCCACGCGCACAAGCTTTACGTCGCGCGCACCTATGCCTATGTCGCCGATGGCAGGGACGGGCTCGCGATCATCGATATCGAGAATCCCGAGAGGCCGAAGCTGGATCAGCTATTCAACGCGGGCGGTCTGCTGAATGATACTCACGCCGTGCAGATAGGTTCCGTGGCCGCCTCGATGTATGCGCTGGTCGCCGATGGCAGGAATGGATTCCGGGTGGTTCAATTGATTTCACCCGACACCGTGGACGGGGCCGCTGGCTTCAGCCCGCGGCCGATGCCCCGGCTCATCGCCACCTATCCGACGAAGGAGCCGCTGCTGGCTGTTTCGCGCGGATTGGATCGCGATCGGGTGACCGATGAGACCGGCGGCCAGACGGTCGTCTTTGGGCGTCGAGGTTCGCGGCCGTTGCACCCCGATGAGATGCGCCCATTCCTGCGCCATGCCGACGGGGCGCTGTTTCGGGTCGAGGATGTCGCGGTGAAGGATGGGAAGGCAGTGACCCATTCCGGGCGTGCACTCATGCCGGCATCAGGTGTCCCGGAGAACGCGGCTGGGCAGGGCGGCAGAATGGACGCGCCTTTGGAGAAACCGAAACCGCTGCGCAACTGACGCCCGTGGCGGCGAGCTATTGCACCCCGACTAAGTTGCCGAAGCTGTCGTAGATGCCGATGAATCCGCCAGGAAGCACCGCGGTGGTCACCTTGCCGCTGGCGGAGGAACTGCCGCCGGGAGCGGGCGGATTATTTCCGAATCCAAATACCGCAAGGAAGGGATTAGATTCAAAGAAGGTGCCGTCTTCATCAGACGTATCTTCGCCAAGGCCATAGGTCTCGACTTTTCCAAAGATCGCGGTGGCAGTGACCGGGTCGTTACCGCCGCCGCCGATTCTCGCGCGGGTGCGTTTATCTAGGAATATCTGCCCACCGCCCGTCACGATGATGATGGCAGTGTTATCACCAGAAGTCTCGATGGTGTCGCCGGAATTAACATGGTCGCCATCCTTGGCCGGTTTCCTGTTTTGCAGGACGATGCCTTTCACCTTCAGTATCCCTATGTCTCCGAATTTCTGGCCGATCTGTGCCGCGACGGCGGCGGCTATATTGGTGGGATCGAGCCTTACACCCCAGTCGCCGGCGAAGAGCGGCGAATTTTTCATGAATTCGCTGAGACTGACCGCTTTCGGCACGGGGATCGTCACGGCATTGTCGGAAAAGCGCACCTGATGACCGGCAGTGACTTCGGTCTTATGATTTAACAGGTCATTCCTCAGGGTCAGAAAGCACTTGCCTTCGATCACGGTCAGCTTTTTGAAGCCATTCACGCTTTCCAGCACAATCGTGGTGCCGGTAATGGCGGCCGTGACGGCATTCGTCTGAATTCTGGCGCCGCCGGAGCCTTTGGGCACCTGAAGGAGGATGACGCCCTTC
>JANXZI010000134.1 GCA_025355595.1 Spartobacteria bacterium | reverse complement strand
CGTTGCCGGCTCCCATTTCAGGAACTCCGCGGTCGTCGCAAAGATCGGCCCGTCCGCCGCGATCTCAAACGAGTCCTCCGACTTCGCCCCCGCCTGCTCGCCCGACGTGTAAAATGCGAGCGCCTCGTGCGCGACGAAATCAAACATCGTGGGCCGGTAGCTGTCCGGCACGGTGCCCTTTTGCAGCAGCTCATCGTAGTCCGAGACCTTGATCTTTTTCAGTTCCGCCTCCGCCGAGAGCGCCTTCGTGAACCGCCGGTCAATCTCCGCGAAAATCCGCGGCAGATCCCAAGTCGTGATGTCCTTGTCCGGCCCCGCCTTTCCGGCGGCATCCCCGGGTGCCTCAAGTCCGGGAATTTCAACTGCCGTGCGTCCCAAAAAGCGGCCGTTGTTTTCACGGAAATATCGCCAGTACCAATGCGCGAGGATCGCCTCCATTACCGGCACCATCTCTGGCGGCGCCTTCGCGATCTCCGCCTCCAAGCGCGTGATTTTTTCCTCCGGCTTGCTCCCCTCGATCTCGCCCTCCAGCGCAATCCTCCGCGCAATCGCCTTGATCGCCTCGGGGTACGCCTTGTCCTTCAGCGCCGCGCCGATGATCGGTGCGAGCTTGTCGATCGCCGTCTTTGGCTGGCCCTCTTCCACTGCGGCCTCGACCGCTTTCCACAGCGCATCGCGTTTTCCAGCGCCCCGGACGGAGAGGGACAGGATGAGAAAGGTGAGAATCGTGGTGAGGAGGCGTGCGGTTTTCATGCGGGAGAACTCTTGCCGGTGTTGCGCCGACGTTAGACGTGGAGTGAGCGGGAGTTTGTAAGAATTCCCATTGTACGGAGCCAGCTTTTCCGCCCCGGCGCGATCGCTTCACCTGTTCTCTGTCCGCAAATTCAAAGCGGGAATTCACCGCCCTGGAATCAACCTGCTCAGCTCCGCCGGCATCTCGGCCACCTTTGCCTTCGCCGCCATCGCCGTTCCCCGGCGGATGAAGCCGAGTTCCAGTTCCTGCCCGACCTCCGTGCTGGCGATCATCTGGCGCAACTGCTGCACGCCTTTCACTCGTTTGCCATTCACCGTGCGCACGACATCGCCGGGCTGCAGGCCGCTGCGCAATGCCGGCGAGTCTGGCGTGATCTCGGTGATGATCGCACCCGCCGTGTCCGCGAGACCGAAGTTCCGCGCGAGCTCCGGCGAGATCTCCTGCATCACCACGCCGAGGTAGCTGCGCACCATGCGCCCACGCTTGATGATGCCCTCGAGGATGCGCCGCGCCGTGTTCGACGGGATCGCAAAACTGATCCCCTGCCATCCGCCCGTGCGGCTGAAGATCGCCGAATTGATGCCGATGACCTCGCCACGCACATTCACCAGCGGGCCGCCGGAATTGCCCTGATTCACCGCGGCGTCGTGCTGGATATGCTCGATCGCGCTGTCGCTCGTCGTCTGCCGGCCCTTCGCGCTGATGATGCCGCGCGTGACGCTCTCCTCGAGACCATACGGATTTCCCACCGCGAAAATCTGCTGTCCCACGCGCAGGTCGTCACTTTCCCCGAGCGAGAGCGGCTCGATGTTTTTCGCCTCGATGCGGAGCACCGCGATGTCCGTCGCCGGATCGCTGCCGATGAGCGTGGCGGGAAGATTGCGCCCGTCCGTGAGCTGCACGCGGATCTCCGTCATGTCCGCGACGACGTGGTGGTTCGTGAGAATGTGGCCTTCCTTCGAGACGATGACGCCGCTGCCGAGCGAAGTGCTCTTCGCCGACTGCGCGCGCGCGCGGCCCGCAAGTACGTCCTGGATCGTGAGCGGCGCGAGCTGCGTGACAGTGCGCGAACTCGTGATGCTCACCACGCTCGGCACGACGGACTGCACGAGCCGCGTGTATTCCGCGTCAATCGCCATGAGCACCTTCACATCGTCGAGGCTGAGCTTGGGCGCGGCGAGCGGCGTGAATTTTTCCGTCCCACGCCGACCGTCGCGGTGATCGTAGCGCCACCACGCATAGCCCGCGAGGATGCCGATGACGACGAGGAGCAAGATGCGACGTGGGTGCATGGGCGATTTAAGATTTAGGATTTGGGATTTTAAGATTTGGCGGACGCAACCTCGCGGGCGCATCCCGTTTCGCACGAAGCGGGCGTGGCAAAAAAACAGCGGTGGCGCCAGCGTGTGTTTCCAAATCTAAAATCCTAAATCCGAAATCTTAAACTTCCCTCAGCTCACTTGGGAAAGGACGGCGCGGCGGTTTTCAGCAAGCAATGTCCGGCAGCCCGCGTTCTCGGGCAGCTCAAGTTTCGGGTCGCGCTCGAAGATGAGGAACGCGTGGTTGCGTGCGAGCTTCATGAGGTCCGCATCCGCAAAAAGGTCGCCGAGCCGCAGCGGCGCGAGCCCGCTCTGCGCCGTGCCGAGCAGATCGCCAGGGCCGCGCAGACGCAGATCGGCCTCGGCGATTTCAAACCCGTCGCCCGTCTTTTCGAGGATGCGCAATTTCTCCAGCGCCTCCGCATCATCGCCCGTCGTGAGCAGCACGCAGTAGCTCTTGTGCGCCCCGCGCCCGATGCGCCCGCGGAGCTGATGGATCTGCGCGAGGCCGAAGCGCTCGGCATTTTCGATCAGCATCACGTTTGCATTCGGCACATCCACGCCGACCTCGATCACCGTCGTGGCGATGAGTGCCTTCGTGTCGGCGCGACGGAATGCAGCCATCACCGCGTCCTTTTCCTCCGGCGGCACGCGCCCGTGCAGCAGCGCGCACTTCATCGGCGCGAGCATCTCGCTCCACTTCGCAAATTCCGCCGTCGCAGCCTTCGCCTCCACCCGTTCGCTCTCCTCGACGAGCGGATAGACGATGTAAGCCTGCCGTCCTTCGTCGAGCTGCGTGCGGATGAATTTCACAGCGTCCGGCAATTTCTCCGGCGGGCGGACGAGCGTGACGATTCGCCCGCGGCCCGGAGGCATCTCGTCGAGCGTGGAGACATCAAGGTCGCCGTACAGAGTCATCGTGAGCGTGCGCGGGATCGGCGTCGCCGTCATCACCAGCACATCGGGCACCGCGCCGTCTCCCCGTAGCCGCGCGCGCTGCATCACGCCGAACTTGTGCTGCTCATCAATCACCGCCAGCCCCAGCCGCGAAATCCCCGCGCCGTCGTAAAGCAGCGCATGAGTGCCGATGAAAATGTGAGGCTCATTGGCGGCAAATGCTTGCAGTGGAGCGCCAGCGCCGCCTCCCGGGTGGGGCACGCGACTCGCGTGCTGTTCGCGGCGACCCGCCGCGAACACCACACCCGGGACTTGCGGATTCGTCGCGCTGAACAGCGCCATCTCGCCTGCGTCCTCCTTTCGCGCGCCGGTGCGCAGCGAGACGCGGATGCCGAGCGGCTCCAGCAGGCGGCGGAAATTCAGGAAGTGCTGCTCGGCGAGAATCTGCGTCGGCGCCATGAGCGCGGCCTGGAAGCCAGCTTCCACGCACCGCAGCATCGCGCTCATCGCCACGAGCGTCTTGCCGGAGCCGACATCACCATGCAGCAGGCGGTTCATCGGGCGCGGCGAGGCAAGGTCGTCGCGAATCTCCGCGATGACCCGCTGCTGCGCGCGCGTGAGCGGGAACGGCAGCGACTCGTGCAACTTGCGCACCAACTCGCCCGGGCCGCAGTGCGGCTCGCCGCGCTCGGACTTCAGTTCCGCGCGCTTCGCGCTGAGGGCGAGCTGCATCGCGAGAAATTCCTCCAACACGAGATGCTTCCGCGCCTTTGCGAGATCGCCCTGCGATTTTGGAAAATGCATCTGCCGCAGCGCCCAGGCGCGCGGCATCCGGTCGAGCGCGGCCGGCACGAGTTGCTCGACCATTTCATCCTCCAGCCGCTCCAGTACGTCCCACACGATCCGCCGGATGAGCCGTGGCGAAAGTCCTTCGGTCGCGGCGTGGATGGGCACGATGCGCTTCAGGTGGATGCTTTGTTCCGCGTCATCCTCCACGACCTCAAACTCCGGATGCGTGATCACCACATTCGTCCCGCTCAGCTTCGGCTTGCCATGCACGACCAGGACGTGGCCCTGCGCGATCATCTTTTCCACCCAGTGCGAATTGAACCACCGGCACACGAGCCGTCCGCCGAACGCGCCCGCATTTTCCTCCTCCAGCAAAACGTCGAACATCCGCTGCCCGCCGCGCACGCGCCGCATCGTCGTCTTCTTCACCACGCCGCACACGCACACCGCCTGGTCGCCGGTCTCGGCGGGAAAATGATCGAACTGCGTGCGATCCTCATACCGTCGCGGAAAGTGCAGCAGCAGCGCACCGACCGTCGCGATCCCAAAGCGCTCGAGCTGCCGCGCACGTGGCAGCGGCACCACGTCCGTTTCTGCGAGCGGCGTTTCGAGGTTCACGCCCGCACCGTTAGTGCGCGGAAGCGGCGGCGGGAATAATTTTCGGCGACCGAACAAATTCTTTGACGACATGAATCACCGGCCTACCCTCCCGCCTT
>JANXZI010000011.1 GCA_025355595.1 Spartobacteria bacterium | reverse complement strand
CCCACATTGAACAGCCGCCTCGTCTCGCCGGTTTAATTTCCCATCCAGTTCTTGAGCACTCACTCTGAGAATTTTTCATTGGCCACCGCCTCAGACTTCCAAGCCGTCACCCGTTCGCTCTTCGCGTGGCAGGCGTACGATCCCGCGGTGAAGTGCGACCTCTCCTCCTGCGTGATCGAGACTGCCGACGGCCTCATCTTTGTGGACCCGATCGAACTCGCCGAGCCCGCGCTCACGAGACTCCTGCTCGGTCGCAAGCCGCACGCCATCGTCCTCACGAACGGCAACCATTCGCGCGCCGCGGGAAAATTCCGCACGCGGCTCGGTGTGAAAATTTTCGCATCCACAGACGCGGACGGACTCGACATCACCCCCGACGCGACACTCGCCGACGACCATCCCGCGCCGGGCAAAATGCGCGCCCTCACCCTACCCGGCGCAGGCCCGGGTGAAATCGCGCTCGTCGGCCACGGCATCGCCTGTCTTGGCGACGCGCTTATCCATCTCCCGCCGGACGGCCTCCGCATCCTCCCCGACAAATACTGCGCCGATCCCGCGCAACTGCGCCGGTCGCTGAGAAAACTGTTGTCTTGTGATTTCCAAGTCCTGACCTTCGCGCACGGCACGCCGCTCACCGACTCCGCGCGCCAGAAACTCGAACACCTGCTCCCATGAAAAAATCCCTCGCACTTCTCCTCCTCTGCACGCTCGCCTCGGCGGCGTTTCCGCAGCCTGCGGTCCCGGCCTTCATCGCGAAGCCGACCGCCTCGCCCGCGGAGGAGACGACCACCGCGGAGGCCGAAGGCCCGGAAAAAATCATCGCGCGCTTTTTTGCCCAACTCCAAAAAAAGGAGGTGGACGTCGCCTACGACCAGCTCACACGCGGCACAAAGATCGCCGAGCGCGCCGAGGACGTGCGCACGCTGAAGTCAAAGACGAAGGAAGCCATCACGGTCTTCGGCCCCATGCTCGGCTACGATTCCGTGGTCACGAAAAAAGTCGGCACGCGGCTCGTCAGCTACACGCTGCTCTCGCTCGGCAAGGAATTCCCGCTGCGCTGGCGCTTCTATTTCTACAAGCCGATGGACGCCTGGAAGCTGATCGATATCCGCGTGGATGACCGGCTCGCGGCGATGTTCGACGAGACGGACGACGGCCGCCCACGCGAGGAGCGCCCCTAGACTGTCGCGATGCTCGCCGACGCGCTGCGCCTCATCCGCTTCTCTCACACGATTTTTGCGCTGCCCTTCGCGCTCGGCTCGATGGCGGTCGCCGCCGACGGCTTCCCCGGATGGAAAATGTGCGCGCTCATCCTGCTCGCGATGGTCTTCGCGCGCACAGCGGCCATGGTGTTCAACCGGCTGGCGGACTGGGAAATTGACCAGCGCAACCCACGCACCAGCGGGCGTCACAAGCTGCTTCCAAAGCCCGCGGCCTTCGCACTGCTCGCGCTCAGTGCCGGCGGATTCATTGGCGCCACCATCTTCCTGAATCCGCTCTGCTTCTGGCTCTCGCCGGTCGCGCTCGCCATTATCTTTCTCTACTCACTCACCAAGCGCTTCACGCATGGCAGCCATTTTTTCCTCGGCCTCGCGCTCTCCGTCGCGCCCGTCGGCGCGTGGCTCGCGGTGCGCGGGCATTTCGATCTCGCGCCGCTCGTGCTCGCGCTCGCCGTGCTCCTGTGGGTCGCGGGCTTCGACATCATCTACGCCACGCAGGATCACGACTTCGATCGCGCGGAGGGGCTGCACTCCCTCGTCGTGAAACTCGGCATCCCGCGCTGTCTCGCCGTCGCCAGCGCTCTGCACTGGTTCATGCTCCCCGCCCTCGTCGCCTTCGGACGGCTGGCGAATCTCGGCGGCATCTACTTCGGCAGCCTCGTCCTCGTCGCTGCCGCGCTCGCTTTCGAGCACCGCAGTGCGCGCACGCTCGATGTCCGCAGCATCAACCGCGCGTTCTTCCAGAGCAACGCAATCGTCAGCCTGATCTTCATCGTGGCGGTGTTTCTCGACGTGGCGCTGCGCCCGCGCTGACTTCAGCCGCGCAGCGAAATCCACAGCGTCCGCGCGCCGTGGCCCGGCGGAAAATCCGGCGGCTGCGCCTCACGATGCACATCGCCCGCGCGGCGGTGGAACTTCAGCGCAAACCGCGCCACACGTTCAAGGTCGGCGAACTGGAGCTTCGTGCAATTGGTGGACACGAGGATCCGCGCACGCGGCGCAGCGAGTTCCATCGTCGCGATCACGAGATCCTCGAGGTGCTGCTCCACCTGCCAGCGGCGCCCCTTGTTGCCTCGGGAAAAGGTCGGCGGATCGAGCACGATGGCGTCAAATTTTTTCTCGCGACGCGCGAGCCGCGGCAGCACCTCCAGCACATCGTCCGCGATGAATTTGTGTCCCGCATCGGGATCGAGATCGTTCAGCGAAAAGTTCGCCTTCCCGCGGTCGAGCGATTTCCGCGAGAGGTCCGCGCTCACCGTCTCCGCCCCCGCCAGCGCCGCGACGACGCTGAACGAGCACGTGTAGGCAAAGGTGTTCAGCATCCGCTTCGGCGCAGCGCGGCGTATGAACGCACGGTTCATCCGCTGATCGAGGAAGAGCCCCGCCGAATATCCCGCGGCAAAATCCAGCCCGTAGCGCACGCCATCTTCCCGCACCTCGCCCGTGAGCGGCAGCGCGGCATCCCCCGTGAGCAGCACCGGCGGATCGCGATCCTCGTTTTGCCTCGGCAGCAGTTTTCCGAAAATGCGCCGCGGCTGCCAGCCGCTCACCGCGCACCACTCCGCGAGCGCCTCGCGCATCGCATCGCGTGCACCGTCCGTCTTGTGTGAGATGAGCGCGTCCTCCGCGAGTCGCTCGACCCAGCCGTCGCCGTCGGAAAAAATCCGGTGCGCGTCCGTTCCCGCCGCGTCGAATGCTGCGAGTTGTGCAGCGGTGATCCAGCCCCTGGCCATCGCGCTCATGTCACGCTTCCAAATCCATTTCGAGGAACCACGAATGGACACGAATGATCACGAATCGGCAAAGGGCCGTCTGCCAGCACTCGCTTGCGCTTGGCCGCGCACACTCCCCATTCGTGTTCCTTCATGTCCATTCGTGGTTCAATTCTGCCGCCCGAATTCACGGCTGCGGCAGTTTCGGTGAAAAGAAAAACCGCGCGTACGTGTACGCGATAGTCTCGTCCATCACGATCCGAAAACCCTGGCTGCTCGCCCACCAGCGCTTCGGATCGAAGGTCCGTTCCGGCTCATTGCTGATCCCGATCCGCACGCCGGTCCCGAGCGCCTTTTCATAAATAAGCCGGGTGCGCCGCGAGTGCGCGCCATTTCCCGCGATATTGATCTTCGCATCCGTCGCGGCGTTCTCGCGGAGCCATTGCCGCAGCGCCAGTGCCGAGGCGTAGCTGCGATCCTTTTCCACCCCCGGCGCCGGGATCGCGTGCAGCACCTCCGCGGGCAGTCCGAGTTTCACGCACACGGCCTTCGCGTATTCCGCATACGTCCTGTGCTCGCGCATCGCGTTGCCGAAATCAATCGGGCCGCCCGTCAGGCAGACGCGCTTGTATTGCGCTTTGCGAAAATCCTCCGCCGCACCTTCGATGACATTGTCCGGCGACCATCCCTCAATGACGAGAATGTCGCCCGGCAGCGGATCATTCACCGCGAGAAAGCCGTAGAGATTTCGCACGATGAACAAACCAGTGAGCCCGATCCCCAGCAGCAGCAGCAGCCAGCCGCGCCACGTCGGCACGATACACTGCCGGCGTTGCAGCAGGCCGAGAAATGGCTTCTTCGGATTCATCCAGCGCGCACTCTCCACGCGTGGCGCAAACGGATGCAAGGGAGAAACTGCACCTCGGACAGAATCACTCCGGACGAATGCCCCGCCAGGGAAATCTGGGACAGCAAGCTGCACGAAAACATCCGAAACAGAGGCGACATTTCACGGCAAATCCCGCGCTATTCATCCGCCTCACGCCATGATGTCCCCGCTGTCCTTCGCGTGGTGGCGGCGGTCAGCTTCTCATACGTTTCGAGCTTCTCCAGTTCGTGGCGAAAGCGATCCAGGTGATCCAGCTTCACCAGTTTCCTTCTTCGTGACCGTCTCCCCATACTCCCGATCTTCCAGAAAATGCTGGTTGGCGACGGAGCGAAGAACGTGGAGAAAATCAGACTGCAACCTCGCAATACAATGCCTGCGAGCGAGGCTCAGGAATGTGCTGGCGATCATCCGGGGCGGCGCTTACCGGCATTCACTGTTCGGTGCCCAGTTCCAGGATGCGGCCGGGGAGCCAGCCGAGGCCGTCCTTGAAGCTGCTCGTGCGCGTGTATTCGAGGATGAGCACGCGGCCCTGGCCGATGTTCAGCACGTCAATCGGCCGGCCGAGCTTTGGAAAAATGCTCTCGGTGCGCGCCCTCCACGAGCCGTCGCCGTCGCGCTGCGGATGCACGGAGAGCAGGTCGAAACCGACATCCTCCGAGGTGCCCGTGCGGCTCTCGCCGAGGAGATTTCCGAAACGCGTGACGAGGAATCCGTTCCGCAGCGGTTCGGGGAAATCCTCGCCGCACCACGCGATTCCCCCAGGCGAACTGTGCGCGTCGAAAGTCCACAGGCCGTCCTGCTTTCCGCCGCCCGCCGGGCCGAAGTTTTTCACAGGCATCGTAAATTTCGTCCCGCTCGGCGGCGCGGGCGTGTACGGATATGGCTTCGGTTCCAGCGGCCAGTTGCTGAATTGGAACGGAAAGCCGTAGTGCTTCCCGCGCTCAATGAAATCCATCTCCTCGGGCGCGTTGATGTCCGGTCCATTCGCGACGGAGAAATGATGGCCCGCGGAATCCCACGCGAAGCCGTACGCATTTCGCAAGCCGCGCGCATACACTTCGATCTCCGGCTTCACGCTCTTCGGATCGAGCCTCCAGATGCACGCGGTCGTCTCCACTTCGCCGCCGGTGAAAATGCCCGGCGCGCTGCCCGCCTCGCCGCCATCCGTGCGCGAGCCGCTGCTCACGTAGAGCATCCCGTCCGGTCCAAATGCGAGATGCGACACGCCATGATTGAACGGCCCGACGCCATACGGATAGCGGTGCGTGAACCACGGTTCCAGCTTCACCGCGCCCGTGCTGGCCGGGGCGCTACTGCGCCAGATCACGATCTCGTTCAGCTTGTGCGGGCCACCGTCGTTCATGCCGCGGTTCGTCGTCATCCAGAGCCGTCCGTCCGGCGCGACCGTGAGGCCGAGCGCGGTGACGCCGGTATTTTCCGCCTTCAGAAAATCCGCAGGCTGCACGAGCGGCACGAGGAGTTTGTTCGCGATGTCGAGCTTCGACACCGAGCCGTTCTGCCCGAGGACGAACACGGAGCCATCGCGATCCGGCCCCGCGAGGCGCGTGGCAAAATCAGTGAGCTGCACGACTTCGCGGACCTTCATGCCCTTCGGCGCGGCGGGCAGCGGCGCGAAGGCGTGCGCGCGCACGAGCGCATCGAAGGTCGGAAATTTCGAGGTCTTGCGCACCTTCGCCACCTCGGCGGGCGTCACGGTCGTCTCCGCATTTCCCCACGAGGAAAAGACGAACGTGAGCACATCTGCGACCGCCGGATCGTCAAGCGGCTGCACGGGCATCAGGTTGTTGTAGTCCGCGCCGTTCACGCGGATCGGCCCGCTCAGCCCCTCGCACAGAGCGCGGATGGCACGCTCGCGGTTCGCTTTGATCCAATCCGACGCTGCGAGCGGCGGAAAGACCGGCGGCGCACCCTGCCCCGCCGCCTGATGGCACACGATGCACGTCTGCTGGAAAATCCGCTCGCCGCGCACCCGCGATTCCGCGTCGTCCGCAAACGAGATTGTGGCACCGAGAAAAAATGCGAGCGGGAGAAATCTCATAGCGCGCGAGGGTAGGAGGAGGGTCGTTCCCGTCAAGGCCACCGCACCCCGAGGCCAGCGCAATCTGCTCAAAAACACCGGAAAACATTTCAACATCCAACGCCCAACGCCCAATGCTTCAAAGACTGACTCCGACTTTGGAAGTTGAGCGTTGAACGTTGGGCGTTGGGCGTTGAGCCCGCCGCAGGCGCCTCCCCCGACTCGCTGCCGCTCTCACCCTCGCGCTGACCGATCATTTTGATGCGCCGTTCCTCCAGCAGGCGCATTGGACTCTGCACCGGCACCGTGTATATTCGGGCTATGAGCACGCTGTCCCAAATGCAGAGGCTCGATGCGGAGCACCAGCTCCACCCGTTCACGAATCACGAGGAGTTGCACGCGGCTGGCACCCACATCATCGGCGAGGGCGACGGGGTCTGGCTGAGGGATCAAAATGGACGCCGCCTGCTCGATGCGCTCGCCGGGCTGTGGTGCGTGAATGTCGGCTACGGGCGACCCGAACTCATCCATGCCGCGACGGTGCAGATGAAGCGGCTCTGCTACTATCCGTCATTTTTCAACAGCACGACCGAGCCCGCCATCGAGCTCTCCGCAAAGCTCTCCGCACTCGCACCCGCGCGGCTCAATCACACGATGTTCAGCAACAGCGGCAGCGAGGCCAATGAAACCGCGCTGAAACTGATCCGCGCGTATTGGAAGCTGAAAGGCCAGCCGCAGCGCACGAAGATCGTCACACGCGAATTCGCCTACCACGGCGTGACGCTCGCCACGGCGAGCATGACGGGCCTGCCAAGCTGCCAGACACCATTCGACCTCCCGCTTCCGGGATTCCTCCACGCGCCGGCACCCCACGCCTACGCCGTGAATCGCGAGGCGGATCGCGACGCGCACGCCGACTGGTGCATCGCGGAGACGGCACGCCTCATCGAGCGCGAAGGCCCGGAAACCATCGCCGCGATTTTCGCCGAGCCGATCCAGGGCGCAGGCGGCGTGATCGTCCCGCCGCCCGGCTACCTCGGGAAACTCCGCGCACTCGCGCGCGAGCACGGAATCCTCTTTGTCGCCGATGAAGTCATCACCGCATTCGGCCGACTCGGCGCGTGGTTTGCCAGCGACATCTGGAATCTCGACCCCGACCTCATGTGCCTCGCGAAAGGCCTCACGAGCGGCTACCTCCCGCTCGGCGCGACGATGGTTTCGGATGAAATTGCGGAGGTGCTCATCCACGGCGGCTACCTCGCGCACGGCTTCACCTACAGCGGGCATCCCGTGCCCTGCGCCGTCGCGCTCGCGAACCTCGAACTCATCGAAAACGAGCATCTCATCGAGCGCGTGCGCGACGATGTCGGGCCGTACTTTCAGCAAAGGCTCCAGTCTTTCTCACAGCACCCGGCCGTCGCGGAGATTCGCGGCTGCCAGCTCATCGGCGCGCTGGAACTCGTCCCGCGCGGCGGCAAGTCCGCGCTCACGCCCACATCGGCGCTCGGCATCCGCGGATCGAAGCTCGTGCGTGAGGAAGGCGTGATCGTCCGCGGCATCCGCGACCTCATCGCTGTCGCACCGCCGCTGACGATCACGCGCGAAGAAATTGATATCGTCTTCACCGCCGTCGCACGCGCGCTCGACCGGCTGTGGGATTAGCTGCAAAAGCGGGCCGCATGGAACGCCCCCGGATCTACCAGCTCCTCCCGCGCCTCTTCGGAAACACGAACGGGACGAGGAAGCCAAACGGCACGCTCGCGGAAAATGGCTGCGGGAAATTCGCGGACATCAGCGCAATCGCACTGCGGACGCTGCGGGACGAACTGCACATCACGCATGTGTGGCTCACCGGAATTCACGCGCAGGCGACCGCGACCGACTACGCCGCGATCGGCAAGCCCGCGGACGATCCCGATCTGCTCAAGGGCCTCGCCGGCTCGCCCTACGCGATCAAGGACTACGCCGACGTGTGCCCGGACTACGCGACTGATCCCGCGCGGCGCATGGAGGAATTCCGAACGCTGCTTGAACGCGCGCACGCTCTCGGCCTGCGCGTGATCATTGATTTCGTCGCGAACCATGTCGCGCGCTCGCACAAAGGAATCAACGCAGAGGCGCAGAGGGAAAATGAGAGTTCCGCAGAGCGAGGAACGGATGCCGGCCACGATGAATCGGAAAACTCACCGGCTTCGCCCGAAGCCGTTCCTCCGCGTGCCTCTCACTCTTCCTCCGCGTCCTCTGCGTTCAAAATCACATTCGGCGAACACGACGACCGCACGAAATTCTTCTCGCCGCTGAACAACTTCTTCTGGCTCCAGCACGACTCGCACGGCGGCGGCCCGCCGCTCCGTCTGCCGACGATCGTGAACGGCGAGTGCATCAGCCCGACGTGCCGAGCGCTCGGCACCTGCGACGGATTTTTCTCCGGCGAGACCGGGACCGCGCGCGCGACCGGTAACAACGCTGCGACATGGACGCCGTCGCTCAACGACTGGTACGAAACCGTGAAACTGAACTACGGCTACGACTTCACGACCGGCGCGCGCGCATTCCCGCACACGGAAAATCCCGGCGCACCGCTCCCGGACACATGGTTGAAATTGGACACCGTGCTCGGGCACTGGCAGTCGCTCGGCGTGGATGGCTTTCGCTGCGACATGGCGCACATGGTGCCGCCGGAATTCTGGGCGTGGGCCATCGCACGCGCGCGCGCACGCCAGCCACAGGCCTGCTTTTTCGCCGAGGCGTACGAAAATGATCCGATGAAAGTGGACGCCGCCGATCCCGCGCTACGGGAGGCGGGCGTGATGTCCGCACTCCTGCGCGCAGGCTTCGACGCCACCTACGACGACCCCGCCTACAAGACGCTCAAGCGCATCTACGACGGCCCTGCGTGGGCAAACGATCTCGACGGCACGCTCGCCGCGCAACGCCCGGAGTTATTTTCCGCCGCGTTGCGCTACGCGGAAAATCACGACGAAGTGCGGCTCGCCGCGCGTGGCGAATGGGGAGGAATCGGCATGGAGGTCGGGCGTGCCGTGTGCGGCGTGCTCTTCGGAATTTCCCGCGGCCCGCTGCTGCTCTATCACGGCCAGGAAATCGGCGAGCCCGCGGAGGGAGTCGCGGGATTCGGCGGCGGAAACGGGCGCACGACGATCTTCGACTACTGGGCGATGCCGGAGTTTGCAAAGTGGGTGAACAATCACCGCTACGACGGCGCACCGCTTTCCGCACAGCAGCGCAGCCTGCGCGAATTTTACGGACGGCTGCTCGCGGCGTGCGCGTCGCCCGCATTTTGCGAAGGGCAGTTTTTCCCACTCAACGGTGCGAATGTGTGGAATTCCGAGTTCGGCAGGATCGAGGGCGAGCCCGCGAGCGGTCACTGGCTCTACGCGTACCTGCGCGTGCCCGCGACGGACGACGCTCCATTCCTCGTCGTCGTGAATCTGCACCGCAGCGAGACATTCCGAAATGTGCGCGTGCTGCTCAGCGACGATGCGCGAGCCGCGCTCGGCAACGCGAGGGGCACACTGCGGCTCGAAGATCGCGTGAGCGGAGTCGCGCCGCTGCGCATCGCAGCGGATGCAACGTTCGCCGGCGGATTCGTGATCCCGATTCTCCCGCCGCTCACGCCGGCGTATTTCGGGATCCGCCGCGAATCTTGAGTCTCGAAAAACTGTTGATTCGCGAAGACTGCACTCAGCGCGACGGGATCGTAGCGCCGACGATTCGTCGGCACCGCGCGGACGGTCAGAAACGGGGCGTGATTCTTTCCGGGGCGCATGGCACCCGGCGCAGCGCGACTTTGCACCGCCCTCCGGCGCAGACGCCCATCTGCCGACAAATCGTCGGCGCTACGTGCACGAGCTTCCACTCGCGCCTACTTTGCAAACTCGATCACTCCGAAACGCTCCGGCGTGTGGAAGCTCGCGCGCAGCGGTGGCGACCATGCGGTGAGTTCGCGCGGCAGGCTGCCGTCGCGCGAGGGGCGGTCTATGCGGCAGAAATTTGCGCGCCATTGCGAGCCGTTGCGCGGCGGTGAATTCGTGACGCTCGCAAACGGGATCGCCAGCTCGGCACTCCAGCCGCCTGCGTGTATCCGCACGAGCGTCCGCAGGCCGTCGCAATCCCACGCAACGTCGCCTTTGTAGCCGCTGCGGCTTTTGCGGAGGACGAGGTCCAACACGGTGCCGAGCGGGTTCACCTCGATCTCGAAGTAGGTCTCCAAATCACCGGCAGGATCAAAGAACACCTCGACCGTCTCCTCCTCGTAAAGCGGCGCATCGCGCTGCGTAATCGTCGCCCACGGGTCAGTATCATCGACGACAAAGAGCAGCCGGAATTCATCGTCGTCCCATGTGGCGCGCACTTCAGTTCCCTGCTTGGGAGCAGCGCCGGTGATTGCGTCGGCAAAGCGGACGGGCGGCAGTTCTCGCCACGGCAGCGCATCGGCGTCCGCGCTCAGTTCGCCGAGTGCGCGATGCGCGCAACGCAGGACGGGAATCATTTTGCCCACAGCACACGCCTGCCGTGCAGCGTCGCGAGCACGTCGAATTTTCCATCGCGCATCCGCGCAAACACCGACGAGTCCGGCACGCGCTTCACGGCCCCCGCGCGGCGGAGGAGCGCCCACGGGCGGACGGACGCGGCATCCCATGCCTCGGCGAGCGGGACGCCCGTCATCGCGATGGTGCGCTCGATGGCCTCGCGCATCGTGATCGCGGCACCCGCGAGATTCGGGCTGCCCGGCTGGCGCGCGATGCGGTCGCAGCCGATCTCGATCACGAGATCGCCGATGGTGTAGCGCCCGCTCGGGGCGCCCGCGGCGGACATCGCATCGGTCACGAGCACGATGCGCTCGCTGCCTTTCACGCGGAGAAAAAGCCGCACGATCTCCGGCGGGAGATGCGCGCCATCCGGGATGATGCTCGCGGCTAGCCGGTCCTCCGCGAGCTGCGCGAGCACGGGATTTTTGTGCCGGTGCATGAGCTGCGGACAGCCGTTGCCAAGGTGTGTGGACATCAGCGCCCCGGCCTCGCACGCGCGCGAGATCGTCGCCGCGTCCGCCATCGTGTGCCCGAGCGCGGGCAGCACATTTTCCGCGCGAAGCTGGCGGATGAAGGCAATCGCGCCGCCGCTTTCGGGAGCGACGGTCGTCAGCACGATCCTTCCGTCCGCGGCACGCTGCCAGTCGCGCCAAAGCTTCCGGCTCACGTCGCGGACATGCGCGAGCGGATGCGCACCGCGCGCGCCCTCCTGCGGGCTGATGAACGGCCCTTCGAGGTGAAAGCCCGGCACGCTTGCCGCGACATCCGCAT
>JANXZI010000004.1 GCA_025355595.1 Spartobacteria bacterium | reverse complement strand
CGCAGTGAAGAACCGCGAACCAGCACTCAGCCGTGAGCAAAGCGAACGCCCAACGCCCAACGCCCAACGCTCAACTTCCAAGGTCGGAAGTGCAGCCTTCGGCGGTCTGCGGCACCTTTGGCGCGAAGCGCGTCCCTCCTTGGGCGTTGGGCGTTGGGCGTTGGGCGTTGGACGTTTTCCCATCATGATTTTCCTGCACCCCCATTGGCTCGCCCTCCTCGCGCTCCCGGTGATTCTCGCGTTCTGGGAATGGGTCCGCCGCGGGCAACCGATCGCGCTGCCATTTGATCACGGGCGGCAGCGGCGCGGACTCGTGCTGCGCTTCCTCGTGCTTTGCGCAAACTGCCTGCCGGCCACGCTGCTCGCGATGGCGATTATTTTTCTCGCGCACCCGGTGAAGTTTCTGCCGCCGGAGATCGAGCGGAAACTGAACAACGTGCAACTCGTCCTCGACACCTCGGGCAGCATGGCCGAGCCACATGGATCGCAGGCTGCGGGGCGGCACCGGCGGTTCGATTCGGCGATGGAGGCCATTGAGAAATTCATCAACTACCCCAATCGCAAGGGCGATGCGTTTGGCCTCAGCATTTTTTCGCGGCACTTCATCCACTGGGTGCCGCTCACGCTCGACACGCAGTCCATCCTGCTGTCGAGGCCGTTCATCCAGCCGGACAATCCGCGCATCGATCCGCCGAGCATGGGCCGCCACGGGCTGCCGGATGCGCTGTGGGGTATCACCTATGTCGGCAAGGCCATGTACGGGGCAGCCGATGTCCTTGCGCAGCGGCCGGTCGGGGATCGCATGATGATCCTCCTCACCGACGGCGAGAGCAGCGACATCACGCCGCCGCAGGACGGGCCGATCATCGCCGCAATGCGCGCGCAAAACATCACCGTCTTCACCATTTTGCTCTCCGACGAAGTCATGCAGCCGCAGCTCCTCGGCATCGCGCGCGCGACGGGCGGGGATGCGTTCCAGGCCGTCACGCCAGAGGCACTGCAGGCCGTCTTCAAGCGCATTGACGAGATGAAAAAAGTCGTCGTGCTCGAAAAGAAGCCGCAGGTCGCGGACTGCTACGATCCGTTCTTCCTGCCCGCGATCGGGCTTCTCGTGCTCGGCGTGCTCGCGAGCTTCGGCCTGCGCTTCACGCCTTGGTGAAAGTGCGCGGAACTTCTGCTTGAGAATGAATGTGAAGCGGGCGCTCCTGCCGCGCACATGATTCCTCAGACGACACGATGAAAACACTGATTGCCATCACCGCAGTGTGCGCGTGGAGCCTGCACGGCGCGGAGTTCCCGCCTTTCACCGCGGGGAAGAGCACTGTGGAAATCGCGAAGCTGCCGCAGCAGGCGGAGGCGGCGGAGATGAAGATGCGACTGCATTCGATGGAGGACGCAGCAGCGCTTGATGTCGCGAAGGAGAAGTTTCAGATCATCGTGCCGGCGGCTTACCAGCATTCGGAAAAATGGGGCGTTTTCATTTGGATTTCGCCGGGCGATGCGCCTTCGATTCCTGCGGATTGGGAACCGGTGCTTGCGGTGCGGAAGCTGATTTTCGTCGGCGCATTCCAGTCGGGAAATGCGCGCAATGTCTTTGATCGTTTCCGTCTCGCGCTCGCCGCGAACACCGGAATGCGCGAGCGCTTCAATGTGGACGCGCGCCGTGTGTATGTGAGCGGTTTCTCCGGCGGCGGGCGCGTGGCGAGCATGCTCGGCGTGGCGTATGCGGACATGTTCAGCGGCGCGATGCCGTTCATGGGCGTGAATTTTTACGAGGACATCCCGGCGGGCGACGGCAAGCGGACGCTCGGCGCGAGCTTCATCCCGGATGCGGAAGTGCTGGCCATCGCGAAGAAGGCGTGCCGCTATGTGCTCGTGACCGGCGAGAAGGATTTCAACCGCCCCGGCACGAAGTCGGCATACGAGGACGGCTATCGCAAGGAGGGCTTCGCAAATGTGCGCTATCTCGAAGCGCCGGGCGTCGGCCACAATCTACCCGCGGCGAAATGGCTGGAGCAGGGTTTGGAATTTCTCGACGCAGGAAAGGGGATCGGGCCGGTGAAGGCGAAGTAGGGCGGACGCGCAAGAGCCGCCGCCACCGCATACTGGCAGTCATTCCGGCGCGGCCTGCGAAGTCAGCTCCGCGATCTCGCCCGTCAACTTTCAACCGCGACTTTCAGCGCGCAGCCCGTGTTGCGCGCGCCGCTACTTCAGCAGGCCGCTGTCATCGAGCCATTCGCGGAATCGGAAGGGCCATGCGCCCGCTGCGGTCGTGGTGCCGGGGCGGTAGCCGAAGCCGTGGCCGGCATTCGAGTAGATGTGGAGTTCGGCCTTCACGCCCGCGGCCTTGTATTTGAGATAAAGCGAGGCCATGCCTTCCGCGATGTCGGGGCGGTCGCCGTAGCCGCATGCGATGAAGACGGGCGGCATCCCTTTTTCGACGGTGAAAAGCTGCGACGTGCCGGGGTAGATGAGCGCCTGGAAATCCGGGCGGCTGCCCGCGCGCTCCATGGGATCGACGGCGGCGGCATCGCCATCATCGGACTTCATCGCGGCAAATGCGGCGAGTTCGCCGCCGGCCGAAAATCCCATGATGCCGATGCGGTCGGGCCGGATGCCCCATTCCTTCGCGCGGCTGCGCACGGTGCGAAGTGCGCGACGCGTATCGGCCATCGCGTGTTCCTGAATCGTATAGGTGGAATCCTTTTCGCGGGCGAGGCGGTACTTCAGCACAAACGCCGCGATGCCGTGGTCGCGGAACCACTCGGCGAGGGCATAGCCTTCGTGGCCGAGGCAGAGCTTCGAGTGGCCGCCGCCGGGTGCGATGATCACCGCGACGCCGGTCGCATCGGAAGCCGGGATGAATGGCGTGATGGTGGGATTGTGGACGTTTGTGACATTCGTGCCGTCGAGCTTCTCCGCCTCCGTGACGCGGGCCTCGGAGCCCGGCGCACCGTGCGGCCAAAGCGGAAGTGCGGCAGGCTGATCGGCGGCGGTGAGAGTGGAAATGGCGGATGCGACGAGGAGAGGGAGCAGGCGGTTCATCATTCCGCGAAGCTACGGCAGAAACCGACGCATGCGCCAACCTCCATGTTTTGCCGCGTGTCGAATACCGTGCGCAAAATCGAACCCCGGCTTCGGGCTTGTCTGTGCCCGCGACCCGAACATCATGCCCGCGCGTTCACGCCGATGGCCTCACCTTCACATACCGATCCCTTCAGTACACTGCTCGATGCGGAACTGCACAAAATCGTGGACTCCGTAAAGACGCTCCTCGTCGCGGGCGGGGAAGTCATTTTTAAGGAAGGCGATGCCGGTGACGGGATGTATGTGCTGGACGCCGGGCGCGTGGACATCGTGATCGGTCCAGCGGACGGCGAGCCCCGCGTGGTCTCCCGGATCGCTGCGGGTGACATCTTTGGCGAGATGGCGATCATTGACGACAAGCCGCGCTCCGCGACGGCGCGCGCGGATGGGGATGCCACGCTCCGCTTCCTCCCGCGCGACCACGTGCTGCACCTCTTCGCGCTGTCGCCGCATCTCATGCTCTCGCTGATGCGCCATTTTTCCAACCGCATGCGCGACTCGAATACGCGTCATGTGGAGGAACTCCTCGAGGCCGGGCGGCTTTCGCTCGTCGGACGATTCGCGCAATCCATCGTCCACGATCTGAAGAACCCGCTGAACATCATCAGCATCGCCGCTGATCTCGCAGGCGGAGAAAATACGCCGTACGAGACCCGTGCCATGGCCGCCGGCATGATCCGCAGAGAGGTCATCCGTCTTACCACGATGGTGAACGAGGTGCTCGATTTCACGCGGCAGACGCCGGGCACCGTCGCGCTCACGCCGATGCACTTTCACGATTTTGTGCGCCTGCTCATCGAGGAAGTCGGGCCGCTGGCGGGAGATCGCGGCGTGACGATCGTCTGCGAAAACCCGCCTCCCGAGGTGCCGCTGAACATTGATGAACGCCGGCTCGTACA
>JANXZI010000786.1 GCA_025355595.1 Spartobacteria bacterium | reverse complement strand
AGACGAGCGCGACGATGCGGGGCGAGAGCGGGCGCAGCTTTTTCTGGAGCCACCCGAGCATCGAGAAGCGCGGCGTGCGTGTCCGTTTCGCCGCGCTGTCGCGCTGCTGCCGCTCCGCCTGCGAGCCGAGCGCGGCGGACCAGCTCCCGTAGTACGTGCGCCCGGCGACGGTGAAGGCGAGGAGCATCCCGAAGA
The DNA here is from genome assembly GCA_025355595.1 of Spartobacteria bacterium. Lineage (GTDB taxonomy): Bacteria > Verrucomicrobiota > Verrucomicrobiia > Chthoniobacterales > Chthoniobacteraceae > SXWH01. The sequence goes on along the minus strand of JANXZI010000786.1, from coordinate 6,123 downwards.
GCGCGTAGCTCGTGAGCAGCAGGAAAAAGAAACGCCCGTCCGCGGCGTTGCCCTTGAAGCTCCAGTTGCTGATCGCCATCGCGAGCCACGAGCTCGGCAGGAAGTGATTCGTCGCCGCGCGTGATCCTTCCATCAGCTTGGGAAACATGAGCAGCTCGCCCGCGCCGGCGACCTCGTTTTCCGTCACCGGTTTTTTTCCCAGGAAAATGGACGCGATCAGGAGTGCCGCGAGCGCGAACAGGATGGGCTTGGCCCACCGCGTCGAAAACATCCGCACGAAGAGCAGGATCAACCACGAGCCGGCGACCGCGGGGATGATCACAAACGGCACGTAGCCGAGCGTGACCTGAAGATAGAAAGTCCACGGCACCTTTTGCACCACGCCGTACGCCGCGAGCATCGGCGCGCTGAGAAACACAAGTGCCCATGACGAGATGCCGATGGCCTCGATGAATTTCCACCGGTACACATCGCGGTGCCGGATCGGCAGCGAGAGGAACCACTCCGCCTCGCGATTCCGGAACAGCGTCGAGTAGCCGATGATGAGATTCGACACCACGAGCATGATGAAGAAAAAGCCGAAGATGAGATACAGGATGCGCTCCGCGAGCAGCGCGCCCACGAGCGGAAAACGGTAGAGATACCCGAGCCCCGCCTTGAACAACACGAAGCCAAAGCCAAGATAGCAGAGCACGAAGCCCGCGAGGATGAAGATGAGCAGCGGCGATTCGCGCTGCGACTTTTTGAAGCGCGCCGAGAGACCGCGCCACCGCAGCCACACAAAAAGCCGCAGCAGCCGCAGCGGGGAAGGGTGCGGGATGGCGTCGGCGGTCATGGCGGCACTGTGCATGGTTCGGCACTCAGCAGCAAATCCCGCGCGCAGCCTTTTCAACATCTCTGGGAGCGGATTCAGAAATATCGTGGCCGCCGCAGAATTTCCGAGTTCCGAGTTCCGAGTTAAGCCTCGCGCAGCGGCCTCGCCACCTCATTTGGCGCATCCGAGTTCGCAACGCGCCTGCGGCGGGCTTAACTCTGAACTTGGAACTTGGAACTCTGAATGCGGTCGCAGATTTTCTGAACCAACTCTAACGTCCCGGTGCCAGCTCGAAGAGGAAGCCCTTCAGGTATTCCGTCTCCGGCAGCGTGGAGATGACCGGGTGATCCTGCGCCTGCGTGAATGTGGCGATCTGCCGTAGCGTGCGCTTTGTGTCCACGGTCGCGTCGTTGATCATGCCGAGGAAATGTTCGCGGCTCACGTGGTGCGAGCAGCAGAAAGTCGCCAGCATTCCATCTGGCGCGAGCAGCTTCAGCGCGCGCAGGTGGATGTCCTTGTAGCCGCGCAGCGCGTCCTCGAGCTTGCCCTTGCTGCGCGTGAACGATGGCGGATCGAGGATGATGAGATCGTACGGCGCGCTTCCGCTCACGGATTCCGCGGCTTTCAGAAAATCGAACACGTTGTCCGCGCGCACATCCACCGTGAGGCTGTTGCGCGTCGCGTTGCGGCGGATGTTTTCGCACGCGTCCTCGCTGATCTCCACGGCGGTCACGCTCGCCGCGCCAGCCCTCGCGCACGCGAGCGCGAAGGCGCCCTGATTGGCAAAGCAGTCGAGCACGCGCCGGCCTGCTGCGTGCATGGCGACGGCGGCGTAGCTGCCGACTTGGTCGAGGTAAAAGCCGGTCTTCTGCCCGCGCATGAGGTCCACTTCAAACTCCAGTCCGCCGATGGTGATCGTGAACGGCGCAGGCGCTTCGCCGTGCAGCACGCCCACGCGCGGCTCCATGCCTTCGGCGATCCGCACGGGTGCGTCGTTGCGCTCGACGATGCACTTCGGTTTCAAGACCTCGACGAGCGCGGCGGCGATCAGGTCGCGCCGCATGTCCATCGCGAGCGTGAGTGTCTGCACGACGAGGTGATCGCCGTAGCGATCCACGATCAGTCCGGGCAGCGCGTCGCTCTCGCTCCACACGAGCCGTGCCGCGGTCGCGGAGACGCCGCGCCTTTCGCGATACTTCACTGCCTGCGCGATGCGGCGTTGGAAAAAATCCACATCGAGTTCCTGCCGCTGCCGCGAGAAACGCCGCGCGATGATTTGCGATTTCGGATTGTAGATCGCGCTGCCGAGCAGGCGGTCCTTGCCGTCCTTCACCGCGATGATGCTGCCGGGCTCCGGGTTGCCCCACACCTTCATGACCTCGCTGGAATAGACCCAGTCGTGGCCATGCAGGATTCGAGAACGGGGCTTGATGATGATTCCGGCCATAGAGGCGCGGACGTTACGTGCGTGCGCGGTGCTGTCGAGCGATTGCACGGGGCGGCAGCGGCATGTGGCGTGGGCGAATGTGTGGGCGAATGCGGAATGCGATGCAATGCGCGCCGCCGGAGGGCCGAAGGCCTGGCAACAAGATAGCCCAGGGCAACGCCCTGGGGCATCGAAAGAGAAAGGACAGAGCCCTGAAGGGGCGGAACATTTTGTCCCGCCCTTTCAGGGCTCATTCTTCTGACTGACAGCGAACCCAGGGCGTTGCCCTGGGCTGGCTTGTTGCCGCACCTCTGGTGCTCGTTGCAGCGTAACCACGGAGGCGCATTGAATCCCTCATGCGGCGGAATTATTTCCGCCCGCCGAAGATGCTGCCGAGCAGCCCGCGCATCAGCGAGCGCGTCGCCTGGCCGGCGGCGTTGGTTGCGACGCTCTTCATCATCCTGTCGAGGAGGCCGGGCTTCTGCGGGGTCGTGCTGCGCTTCTCCGCGAGCGCATCCGCGGCGCGGGCCTTTGCCTCGCGCTCTGCAGATTCCGCGCGAAGTTTGGCCACGCGCGCTGCCGATTCCTCTTCGATCTGGCGCAACTGTGCTTGGTGCTTCTCTTCTTTCTGCTGAGCATCCTGTTCGGCCTTCGAAATCCGTGTGTCGTGAAGTTCCTCTTTGCGCCGATGCTCGGAGTCACCGGTATCATTGGTACCACTTGATTCAATGTTAGGCGTCTGTGCTGCCGGCTTGGGAAGCGGCAGTGGTAAGGACTGGCTCCCGTGTGTTTCCTGCAACGAATCGACTGCCGCCGCCGCGGCTGCTGCCTGCCGTGCCGCTGCCCGTGCGCGTGCTGCCGCCACGGCGTCAAACGGCGCTGCGGTTGCGGCGGTCGCCGAAACTTTCGGTGAGGGCGCGGCGGGCCTTGCTTGGAGCATCTCAAAGGCACTCTCGCGATCGATGGTGTGCTCGTATTTTTCAAACAGGGTGCTGCCTTCGATCAGCGCCGTACGGTCGTCGGCGCTGAGCGGCGAGAGATCGCTCACGGGCGGCGCGATGAATGCGCGCTCGACGATCGCAGGCGTGCCCTTCGCATCAAGCAGCGAGACGAGCGCCTCGCCGACGCCGAGTTGGCCGATGACGGCCTCGACATCGAGTTTTGGGTTTGCGCGGAACGTCTCCGCCGCGGCCTTCACTGCTTTCTGATCGCGCGGCGTGAATGCGCGCAGCGCGTGCTGGAAGCGGTTGCCGAGCTGGCCGAGCACCTTGTCAGGAATGTCGAGCGGATTCTGGCTGACGAAGAAAACGCCGACGCCTTTCGAGCGGATGAGCCGCACGACCTGCTCGACTTTTTCCTGCATCGCCTGCGGCAGGTCGCTGAAGAGCAGATGCGCCTCGTCGAAGAAGAACACGAGCTTCGGCTTGTCCACATCGCCGACCTCGGGGAGCCGCTCGAACAGTTCGCTGATCAGCCACAGCATGAACGCGGCGTACGTGCGCGGCGAAGTCATCAGGGAATCGGCGGCGAGGATGTTTACGACGCCGCGCCCGTCCTCGGCGCACTGCATGATGTCGGCGAGATCGAGCGCGGGCTCGCCGAAAAATTTGTCCGCGCCCTGCTGCTGGAGCGTGAGCAGCGAGCGCTGGATCGTGCCGACGGTGGCCGCGGTCACGTTGCCGAATTTCACCGTGTAGTCCGCGGCGTTTTGCGCGACGTGCTGGAGCATCGCCTGCAAGTCTTTCAGATCGAGCAGCAGCAGGCCTTCCTCGTCGGCGACGTGGAAGACGACATTGAGCACGCCCTCCTGCGTGTCGTTCAGATTGAGCAGCCGCGAGAGCAGGAGCGGGCCCATGTCGGAGATTGTCGCGCGCACGGGATGGCCGCTTTTTCCGAACACGTCCCAGAACACGACGGGGAAACCGTTCGGTGTGATTTCGAGGCCCATCTGCGCGGCGCGTTCCTTCACCTTGGGTGAATTCGCGCCGGGCTTCGCGAGTCCGGCCAGGTCTCCTTTCACGTCGGCCATGAAGACCGGCACGCCGATGGCGCTGAAATTTTCCGCAAGCGTGCGCAGCGTGATCGTCTTGCCCGTGCCGGTCGCGCCCGCGATGAGCCCATGGCGGTTTGCCATCTGCGGGAGGAAGAAAATTTCGCTGGTGCCTTGGGCGATGAAGAACGGTTCGGTGGGCATGGCTGAGCAATGGTGCGCGCGAAAGTGAGGCGTCGGCACCGGGACGACAAGGGTGGAGTGGCGGCGCAAAAAATCGCAGGCCAATGCGGGATAGGCATCCGGCCTGTCCCGCGGCGCGGCTACACGGAGGACGTCCGGGCGGCTGTTTGCGAAGTGTGCTACTGGCCGCAAGCGCGGACAGCATGGAAGCCGATCCCACCTTGGGCTGCCGTCTTCCCTCGTCGATCAATGACACGATCCTTCTCAGGTTTGAAGCTGATCGGCTTCGCAAAAATGCCCTCCCGTATGAGTGCGTAACTTTTCAGACTGGCCTCAGCACCTCGACGATGCTTGCGAGCACGCGATCGTTGGCGTCGAGAAGCTGGTTCGTGCGGCCGTAGAGCGAGACGGGTGCGGGGAGCTGGAACATTTCCGCGAGGCGCATGTCCGGCGCGACGCGCAGGAATCCGCGCGGCCTGCTGCGGTAACGGATGCCGTGGCGGTTCAGCAGTCCGCCGAGGGGCGAATGGCCGAGCACGATTTCGCCGCGCAGCGTTTCGTCGAATGAGGCCAGCTCGATCTCGATGGCACCATACTCGACGGCTTGGCCGGATTTCTCGCAGCACAGCACGACCTCGCGACGGTAGTGGTCCGGAGTGTGATCGCATTGCAAAACGCGCAGTGTCATTTGATCGGCGAAAAATTCCTCCAGCTTGCTCGTCATGTCGCCCGTGTGGACGAGCAGGCGGTGCGCGGCGGGCGGCAGCGATTTGGCGTCCACGAGATCGAAGTCCGGCAGCGCGTGCGCCGTCGCGGCGTAGAGCGCGGGCAGCGGGTGGAGAATTTCCAGCGTCGGAGTGGAGGTCACGTGTAGCGGGCGTTCTGGTGTTGCGGCAGGAAGAAGGCGTGGAGGATCACGTCAATCTTCAGCAGCGCGGAGCGAGCGAGCACGAGCCAGTCGGCGCTCTCCGTGAGCAGGCCGCGGCGCTTGAGTTCGGCGAACTGCGCATCGAAACGCTGCGTCACATCTGTGCCGAATTTTTCCGTAAAATAGCTGCGCGAGACGCGCCCGAGCTTGAGTTGCAAAATCAGCTCGCGGATGAGCTGCTCCTCAGTCGTCGTGCGCATCGCGCGACCGATGGGCAGCTCGCCCTTTTCCACCGCGGCGGTGTAGCTCTCGAAGTCCGGCAGATTTTGAAAATGCACGCCACCGAGGTGGCTGAAGCTCGCGACGCCGAGGCCGAGCAAGTCCGCGCCTTTCCACAGCTCGTCGCGATACACAAATTTCGTCTTCTGCGGATCGCGCACCGCGGTCGTGGCGCTCGTGACGGTGTAGCCGTTCGCCTCCAGCGCGGTGAACGCCTCGTTCACCCAGCGGCGCTTCGTGTGCCAGCACGCGACGGGCGCGACGAGTTTTCCCTCGGTCTTCATCTGCTGGTAGATGCCCGTGTTGAACGGTATTTCCATCTGGTAAATCGTCACGCTGTCCGGCTGCAGCTCGATGGTCTTCGCGATGTTGCGCTGCCAGTTTTCGTCCGTCTCCTCCACCATGCCGGCGATGAGGTCTATGTTGATCTGCGGAAAGCCGACGCTGCGCGCAAAATTATACGCGCGGTAGATTTCATCCTCGCGGTGCGCGCGGCCGTTGATCTCCAGAATGTGCTTCTCGAAATTTTCCACGCCGAGCGAAAGCCGCGTGACGCCGATCTG
>JANXZI010000753.1 GCA_025355595.1 Spartobacteria bacterium | reverse complement strand
CGGCTGCACGGCCTTGGACGCGTTGATCGTCACCACCATGTCCTTCCCAGTCTCCTTATAGTTGCCCTCCACGGTGATGCCATAGAGGGTGGTCAGGTTGACATCGGTCGCCTTCACGGTCGAGCAGGTCGTTGATGCTGTGAGCACGTGTGTGAAGCTCATGTATCCGCCGCGCCCGGCGGATGAAGGCAAGCTGGAGATTGTGATTACCCGGCGGGAGAAGAAACCCCAAAAAACCAAATGAGGGGGGAATCGGACTGAAGCGTGAGACAGCGTAGGCACGCCCAGAACAGCGCGGACGCGGGCTTCCGCCGCCTACTGCCCGTCCGCGCTCATTTTTTCAAACGTCCGGAGCAGCGGCTCCAAGTCTATGATCTCGTTTGCCGCGCCCTTCAGCCCGCTGCCGAGCGTCTGCGCGGTGGATGCGACTTCCACGCGGATACCGCGCCGCCGGAGTTGCAGGGCGAGGTGCGCGAAGTCCGCGTCGCCAGTCACGAGCACGACGACGTCAGGCCGCATCTCGACGGACAGTTCGACGGCATCAATCGCCATGAGGACATCCACGTTTGCCTTGTAGATCCTGCCGTCGCCGGGGGAGCCATCTTTCGAGACGACGAGGAAACCGTTCGTGCGCAGCCAGTGCAGGAACTTGTTTTTCTTGTCCCGCTCGCTCTGCCATTCCGGCATCGGCGGCGGCAGCCCGGCGTAGATGACCATCTCGATCAAGTGGCGTCCGGTGTCCGCCCTCGTGAGATGATCGCGGAGCGCGAGCCAATCCATGCCGCGCCCGAGCGCGCGCGATGCGCAGACGACATTCGACTCGTCCACGAAAATAAGCACGCGGGTGCGCACTGACGGGAACGGCTCCGCTTTGACTGAAGGCTCCGCCTTCGGTTTGCCGCGCAATGCCATCAGGCTTTGCGGCCCGGCAGCGGCTTCGGCTTTTCCTTCTTCGGTTTCTTAACTTCCTTTTTGTGAGCGTTGTTGCCTTTGGCCATGGTGTGTTTCTGGTTCTGGTTTGCTGCCTCGCGCCGGGATGGCGGAGTGCGGAAATTGAAACACGCGGAGACGGATTGATGCGAGGTCAAAAGCAAACGCGCTCCATTTATCCGTGTCGCTGGCGCGCGCGGACAGGGCGGCACTGCACGACCACACGGGGCATGGAGCCTCCAGATTTTCTTTTTCTTCCCGCTCCCGTGCCATCCGGCGTACTCTGCGGGCATGGCTCAATTCCAACGCTCCACGCAGAACACCGAACTCACGGAGACATTCCTGCAGTTTGTGATGATGCACACGCAGCAGGCGCTCCTCGCGCTCGGCAAGCACCCGGGCAAACCGGCGGGCGCTCCGCCGCCGAATTTGCAACTCGGCAAGGTGTTCATCGATCACCTCTCGATGCTGCGCGCGAAGATGGAGGGCAACCTCGCGGCGGACGAGCAAAGCGCGATCACCAACGCGCTCACGCACCTGCAAAATGCCTTCGTCGAGGCGACGAAGGAGCGGGAGGGCAAGGCTTGAGCGCGCGTCCGAAATTTTCTGTCGGCAGCGTGACCTTCGGCGGCACCGCGCCTGTGTTCATGCTCGGCCCGTGTGTGATCGAATCGGAGGAATTCGTGTGGAAAATGGCGCGCGCACTGAAGACGATCTGCACGGAGGTCGGCGCGCAGTTCATTTTCAAGGCGAGCTACGACAAGGCGAACCGCACGAGCGGAAAAAGCTACCGCGGCATCGGGCTGATGGACGGCTGCACCATTCTCGCGAACATCGGCCGTGAACTCGGCGTGCCGGTGACGACCGACGTGCATTCGCCCGAGGACGCGCGCGCGGCGGCGGAGTGGATTGATCTTTTGCAAATCCCCGCGTTCCTCTGCCGGCAGACCGATCTCATCGTCGCCGCCGCGGAGACGGGCCGCGCGGTGAATGTGAAAAAGGGTCAGTTCCTCGCGCCGTGGGACATTAAAAATATCGCGGAAAAATTGCGCGCGTCCGGCTGCGAGCGGTTCATGTTCACCGAACGCGGGACGACCTTCGGGTACAACAATCTCGTGGCCGACATGCGCTCGCTTTATTGGATGCGCGAACTCGGCTGCCTCGCGATTTTCGACGCCACACACAGCGTGCAGCGGCCCGGCGGGGCGGGGGACAAGACGGGCGGCGACGGCATCCTTGCGCCGGTGCTCGCGCGCGCGGCGGTCGCGGCGGGATGCGACGGCATTTTCATCGAGACGCACGAGGATCCCTCGCAGGCGCTGAGTGACGGGCCGAATCAAATTCCGCTGGCACAAATGCCCGCGCTGCTCAAAACTCTGATCCAAATTCATGGCCTTGTTTCGTAAGCTTCCGGTGGCAGTCCTCGTCGCGGGACTCGGCATCGCCACACTGCCGGCCAACGGGCACTCGGTGCTCGCCGAGGGCGGCGATCCCGCGAAGGGAACGCCACCGGACGATGCGCACGCCGATCCCGCAGTTGCCGTGTTGGCGATGAAGCGCACGCAGAGTTTTGACGCGCCGCCGGAAAATGCACACGCCGCTCCCGCCGTTCCCGCAGCAGCTCCCGCAGCTCCCGTGCAAGCGCCGAAGGAAAAGGACCGACTCGATCTCCCGGTGCCGCCGGGCCAGCCGCAGAAAGGGCTCCGCATCCCGATCTCCAGCCCGGAGGGAAAGTTGCTCATGCGTTTCCAGATCGGTGTCGCCGAGGTGGTGGATGCGGATCACATCAAGATGGGCGACTTGCGGCTGGAGACTTTCAAGGAGGACGGCGAGCACGAGTTTGACCTCGATCTGCCGGATTCGGTGTTCAACGCGAAGACGAGAGAGCTGACGTCGAAAGCGCACGTGAAAATCAAGCGCCACGATTTTGAAATCACCGGCAACAGCATGACGTTCAACACCGACACGAAGGTTGGGAAATTTGGCGATGGCGTGAAGATGGTGATCCACGACGCGCGCGCCGGGCTCCCCGAGGAGGAAAAAAAGACGCCAGTGCCAAGCATCGAAATCACGCCCGCGAAGGAGGAAAAGAAATGACAAAAATCCGCATGACCCAGGCCGTCGCAGCGATCTTCTCACTCGCGGCGCAGGTCTCCGCGCAGAGTGAGACGAAGCCGCCCGCACCGCGCCTCGGCCTCGACATCAGCGGCCTCGACCCCGCGCGTGTGACCACGCCGGGCGCACCCGCGGCGAAGCCGGAGAAACGTCCAAAAGGCCCGACGGAGATCACCTCCGGTGAGGCGATTTTCGACAACCAAAACCACCTCGCGACTTTCACGACCGAAGTGCAGCTCCAGGATCCCGAGTTCGGCCTCTTGAGTGACCGGCTCACGGTCTATCTGAAGAAGCCGCCGGCTCCGACCGCGGAGAAGGCTGCGCCGAAGCCGAAGCCTCCCGGCAATAAGGAAAAGCCTCCGGGTGATCCGAGCAGCGGGATCGAGAAGGCCATCGCCGAGGGCCATGTGATCATCACGCAGGACAAGCTGGATGCCGCCGGGAACAAGGCGCAGCGCTACACGGCGAAGGCGAGGCGGGCGGTGTTCGATAACACGACCGGCACGCTGAAGCTCTACGGCTGGCCGGAGATTTCCGAGAGCCTCGGCGGCACCATGACCAAGCAAACCGTCGCGCGCACGGAGGGGACGGTCATCACGCTCGACCGCGCCGGGAAACTGATCGTGGACGGCTACAGCACGAGCAGGATTTTGGATGCCAGCGATCTCAATCAGCCCCAAGCACAGCGTTAGTCATGCCCGTCGCAGTAATCGCAGCCCCACCAACTGAGAAGCCGGTTCTGCCGGAGCCCGTCCTCCGCACGGAAGGGCTCGTGAAAATTTACGATGGCCGCCGCGTCGTGAACGGCGTGGACATCAACTGCCGCAAGGGCGAAATCGTCGGACTCCTCGGCCCGAACGGTGCGGGCAAGACGACGAGCTTCTACATGATGGTCGGCCTCGTGCGGCCGGATGCGGGCAAGGTATATTTCAACGGAGCGGACGTGACCGGCCTGGCCATGCACCGGCGCGCACGCATGGGCATGGGCTACCTGCCGCAGGAGGAGAGCATCTTTCGCAAATTGACCGTGGAGCAAAACATCATGGCCGTCCTGGAGACGATCGGCCTCGGCCGTGCCGCGCGCAGGGAACGCTGCGATGTGTTGCTCGATCAGTTCGGCATCTCGCACGTCCGGAAGCAGCTCGCGCTCACCCTTTCCGGCGGTGAAAAGCGACGCCTCACCATCGCCCGCTCGCTCGTGCCAAACCCGAGCCTAATCATGCTGGACGAACCGTTCAGCGGGGTGGATCCTATCGCCGTGCAGGACGTGCAGAAAATCGTGAGCGGCCTGCGTGAACTCGGCCTCGGAATCCTGATCACCGATCACAACGTCCGCGAAACGCTGAGCATCGTGGACCGCGCGTATCTCATCTTCGAGGGCCGCGTGCTGATGGAAGGCACGAAGGAATTCCTCATCAACAATCCCGAGGCGCGGCGCATCTACCTCGGCGAGAATTTTTCAATGTGATTTCCCCTGCTGCAAATCTCCGTCCACATCAGGCAAG
>JANXZI010000750.1 GCA_025355595.1 Spartobacteria bacterium | reverse complement strand
CGCGGCCCCGCCGACACCGCGACGATCATGGCGTGGTCATGGGGCTATTCGCGGATGCTCGACTACCTGCTCACCGTCCCGGAGATTGACGGCAAGCGCATCGCCGTCGTCGGCCACTCGCGCAATGGCAAGACCGCGCTCGTCGCCGCCGCATTCGACGAACGCATCGCGCTCGCGATCCCCAGCCAGGCCGGCTGCGGCGGAACCGCACCGAACCGTCCTGCGCCAGAACTCGCCGTGCCGCAGCCGGGGGGTCGCCCAACCGTCGAGACGGTGCCGGTGATCAACAAGTCGTTCCCGCACTGGTTCAGCGGCCATTTCAAATCATTCAACGACGAGCCTGCGCGCCTTCCATTTGATCAGCACGAACTCCTCGCACTCTGCGCGCCGCGGCCCGTGCTCTACTCAAATGCCACCGAGGACAAGTGGGCAAATCCCGCGGGCCAATTCGACATGCTGCGCGCCGCCGAGCCCGTCTATCGCCTCTTCAACGCGGACAACCTCGGTGCCGAAAAAATTCCCGAGACCGGCAAGCTCCTCGACTCGCGCCTCGGCTACTTCATCCGCGAAGGCAAACACTCGATGACCACGCCCGACTGGAAAGTGTGGCTCGGCTACGCCGACAAGTGGCTGAAGTAGCCGCCGACGGGCAGGAGGCGGGCTAATTTATCTCGCACGGCGATCTGAGACCTTCTCAGTCGCCTCGGGTTGCGCAGGCGGAGCTTCCTTGCGCCCTTTTCCGCGCCACATGACTATCGCGACGAGCACGATGTTCGCAGCCGCGATGCTGTAAAAAATCGTGCGAATGCGCTCGGCGGCGCGTCTGCCTTCGGGGGAGATCGGCGTGGGTTTTTCAGCGGGCATCGGAGTTTGCGAGGCCCGCATACAGCGCTGCGTAGCGAGGCGCGAGCTTTGCCCAGTCGAAATTTTCCCACGCCCACGCGGCGAGTGCCGCGCGTTCGTCGGCGCTGGTGCGCGGCTTGGAAAAAAAGCGTGCGAGCTGCGTGCGGAGGTCCGCGATTTCCGGTCGTGCGATGAAGCCGCGACCGCTGCCAAGCGTGTCGGCCCACGGAGTCTCCGTCGTCGTGAGCGCGGGCGTGCCGACCTGGCAGGCCTCGAGCACGGCGAGGCCGAAATTTTCCGAATGCGTCGGCAGGCAGAAAAGATCCGCGCCTTGGAAGTACGGCCAGCGATCCTCGCCCCACACCGCGCCGAGCCAGTCGGCGCGCGGGAGGCGTGCGGAATTTTGCGCGATGAATGTGCGGCAGCGCGCCGCGTAGTCGGGCTGCTCCTCCGGGCCGACGATCACGAGTCGCGTCGCGACGGGCAGCGTGCCGTGGAGTTCGGCGAGCGCGGCCAGCAGCAGATCGAGTCCCTTCTTTTCGTGGATGCGCGAGAGGTAGAGCAGCACGGTCTCGTCCCCGCCCCATCCGAGCCTTGCGCGTGCGGCTGCGTGATCCGGGCGCTTGTCCGCGGTGAGTCCGAGCGGGAGCCACTCCACGCGGCTCCGTGGAAATATAGCACGCAGCCTCGCGGCCTCCGGCGCTGCAGTCGCGAGCACCCCTGCGGCGCGCGCGATCCAGCGCTTTTCCACAAGGTGAAAATACGGCCACTTCTTCCACCATTTTTTTCGCCGCGCCCACGGCTCCAGCATCCCGTGCGGGCTTACGATGAACGGGATTCTTTCGTGCCTGCACGCCTGCGCGAGCGCGGGATAGTTGCGTTGCCACAGCCCGTGAAAATGCACCGCATCGGTATCATCCCGCACCGGCGCATCGCCGTTGATGCAAACCTCGTGGCCGAGTTTTTCCAGCGCGATGCGCTGCGAGATGATCGCGGCGTTCAGCCCTCCGATTTTTTGCTCCTCCGGCGGCTCGAAGAATCGGATCTTCACGGCTTTCGGGAGGTGACTTCGCAATACAGCGCCTCGTAGCGCGCGGCCATCATGTCGAATGAAAACTGATCCTCGGCGAGCTTGCGTGCATTTTTTCCGCGCACGGCAAGCTCGTTCGGATCGGCGAGTGTCTGCGCCCAGTCGCTGGCGTCGTCAATCGCGACGGAGTTCGTCTCGTTCAGGAAGGGCATTTCGCGGAGCAGATTCGGCGAGATCGCGCAGGGCAGCCCGGCGCTGAGCGCCTCGAGGATCGCAAGCGGCAGGCCCTCAAATTCTGCGACGTGCAGAAATGCGTCCGCGGCAAAAAGCATGTCGCGCACATTGCTCCGCCACGGGAGGCGCTGGATGATGTTGCCGAGGTGCCGCCCGGCGACCCAGCGATCCCAGTCCGGCGCGAGCAGCCCGTCGCCGACCCAGATGAAGCGCGCGTGCGGGAGCCTTTCGAGAATGCGCTCGGCAAATTCGAGGAATGCGATGGGGCGCTTCTGCGGGACCATGCGGCCGACGGCGACGAGCAGCAGCGAGTCGTGCGCGACGTGAAACTCGCGGCGCACCGCGTCGTGGATTTTTCTCCGTTCGGAAAGATCATACAGTTCCACGCCGTTTGGAATTGCGTGCGTGCGCTCGGCGCTGCCGAGGAATTCCGCGAGGTCGCGCTTGCGTTCCTCGATCACGGCGACCATCGGGCCGCGATATTTCTTCAGGGCACGGCGCGCGACCCAGTCTCGGATCCATGGCGTCTTTGCGCGCAGGTATTTTGCGCTCTGCGTGAGATGAATCGTGCAGATGCCGGGGAGTCCGCAGTCGGTCGCGGCGCGCAGGAGGTCCAGGCCGTCCTCGAGGTTCTGCTTGTTCAGATGCACGACATCGGGCGCGAATTTTTTCCACGACTCCGCCGCCGCGCGCGCCGATGCGCCGTCGAGGTAGCTCGCGATGGAACGGAAGCGGCGGTCGTACGTGTTCGTGTAGTCGTGCCGCAGCACGGTGCCGATATTTCCAAACTGCGCGCACAGCTCGTCCATGCGCGGATGCGACGACGCCCAGAGCGCGACCTCATGCCCACGCGCCGCGAGTGCGCGACCGAGGTAGTTGAGGTAAAGTTCGCCGCCGCCGCGCGAACCGCTGCTGGTGCTGACGAGGAGGATTTTCATGTGCAGACCGCCTGCAAGGCGCGTGTCCAGCGTTCCGCTCCGCGCGCAGGCGTCCAGTCTGCATGCGCAGCGCGGGATGCCTCGCCGTGAACGCGGGCGAATTCGGGATTCGTGGCGTAGCGGTGCATCGCGGTGGCGAGTGCATTTGCATCGCCGGCGGGAAAGGTGAAGCCGTTTGTGCCCTCGCAGACGAGGTCGTGTGCCGCGCCGACTTGGTCGCTCGCGATGATCGGGAGGCCCGCGCCAAGCGCCTGATTTACGACGACGCCCCAGCCGTCGTAGCGGCTCGGCAGCACGAAGACATCGGCCTGCGCGAAAAAGTTTGGCAGCGCATCGGGGGTCTGGAAGCCCGCGTAGCGCACGCGTTCGCGCACCGGCAGGGCAAGATTTGCGAGGAGCTGTGGCAGTTCCGCCTCGCGCCCGATGAGGAGGAGGCGCGCATTTTCCGGCAGCGTGGCGAATGCGGCGAGCAATTGGTCCACGCCCTTGCGCGCGATCATCTGGCCGCAGAAAAAAAACGTGACGATGCCCGGCGCTCGCGGCGCTCGCGGCTGGGCGGCGAAGGGCGCGAGATCACAGTGGTATGGGATGTTGAAGATGCGCGTCTCCGGAAATCGCGCGGCGTAGTCGCGCTCGGCCTGCGTCCCGATGGCGGCGATGCCAGCGGCGCGGTGCAGCGGCGCGGTGAGCAGGTTGTGCCTGCGCGAAGGTACGCCGAGTTTCTCGCCCCAGAACATCCAGCGAGCGCGGCGCAATTTTGCGCGCATGAGCCACTGGCCGGTGAGCGACATGAGCGTATTGCAGACGATCACGTCGAAGTCGCGCGGCGACGGAAGTCGCCAGTTCACATGCACGCGAGCGTGGCCGAGCGGGAACCAAAACCCCGGCAGATAGCTCTCGTACGGTGCGAGCGGGCGTTCAGGCCACGGTGAATCCGGCGCGGCGCGCTCCATGTAAAAGACACGCGGCTTCACATCGTCGCGCGCCGCGAGCGCGGCGAAAAGATCGCGCTGGTACGGCGACGGCACGACGCTGACGAATGCGACGCGGGTCACGGTTCGGGTCATGATGCCGCCCCCGCTTTCCGGGTGGTGAACGGCTTTTCCACCACGAGATGCGCGAGCCATGCGACGGCGAGGCAGAGCAGCGAGCCCAGCGCCGCCCAGCCAAAATGCCGCGGGAGCGTGCCGTCCGGCGAGCGGCTCATCACCCATCCAGCGAGGAACACGAGGATGGGCAGGTGCGCGATGTAGAGCGTGTAGGACATGTCGCCGAGCGGCTTCAGGCGGCTGAGAAAATGCAGCGAGACGCCCTTTTCGCGAAGCGCAAAGCAGCAGGCGAACAGACCTGCAAATCCGATGCCGTAAAATGTGTCGGGCAGCCAGCCGTGCGCGACTGCCGGCCAGCGTCGCGCGAGCAGCGGCAACGCCACCGGCAGCACGGCGAGCAGCAGGGCGAATGGTGCAAGCCGGGTCCAGCGGATGCGGATTCGCCCGACGTAAATGTCCGCGAGCAGCGCGCCGAGCCACCATGTGAGGAGTGCGGTGAAAATCCGCGCGACGAAAAACACGGAGCCTGCGCCGGGCCCGATGAGCCAGCTCACCGCGAAGAGCAGCGCCACGACCGCGGTCGCCGCGATGGCGGAGCGCCGCGAGACGACCCAGAGCAGCGGATAGAGCATGTAGAACCACCACTCGAAATGCAGCGACCAGAGCGGGCCGTTCGTTCCCCAGCTCGGGAAAAAGCTCTGCATGAGGAAGGCGAGATTGCCGAGCGCCGTGGGCAGATCATGCACGGGCGTGATCGTGGAATTGATCAGCGCGTAGGGCGTCGCGCCGCGGTAGATGCCCCAGCCCTGCGCCGCGCCCGCACGGTCGCACACGAGCGTGAGGAGCATCGCGAAAATGAGCGGCGGATAGAGGCGTCGCGCGCGGCGGAAAAAATATCCGGGCCACCCGAAGCGCGCATTTTCACCCTCTGCGGCGAGCCGCTTGGCATAGCCGAGATGGATCACGAATCCGCTGAGCACGAAAAAAAACAACACGGCCTCGTGGCCGTAGCGCAGCGGCACCAGCGCGTACGCGAGGGCGCGGGTCGCGATGGAATGTTCGCCCGCAGTGCGGGCGAAATTTTCCCAGCCCTCCCACAGCAGCCAGCGGGCGTGATGGAGCAGCACCCAGAGCGCGGCGAGCCCGCGGAGGCCGTCGAGGAATGCGAGCGATTTGTCGGGCGGCCTGGACAAATGTGCGGGCTAGTCTTCCGAGGGCGGCGGCGCCGGCGCACGGTGGCGCAGGGCCGGCGGGAGCACGGCGCGGGGTTTGAATTTCTCCCGGACTTTCGGGAGGATGTATCTGGCAAAAAGGATTCCGGCGGCGCAGGGCAGAATCGCGGTGGTGAGCGCAAAGCACGAGCGCATGGTGATGGTCACCGCGTAGAAGCCGGACGAGTACACGAGGAGGCCCAGCTCGGAGTTTTTCGGCGAGGAGAAGCGGTTCCAGTACGTCGCGAGGATGCCGAAGATAAGGCCCTCCAGCGCCACGGCGAGAAGCCCGCCCGACATGTAGGCCTCGCCGACGAAGGTTGCCGCGATGGTGACGCCCTTTGTCTGGAAAATGTTCTCGATCGAGATGGACATGCCCGTCGGCTTCCCCGGCCAGAGGGCGCGCGGGATCGGGCGGATGAGCGCGAGGTAGGGGATCTCAAAGCCGAGGTAGTGCCCGTTGTTTTGCCTCGGGAAGTACTGCGCGAGCACGGAGATCGCGAGGAGGTTGTCATCCACGAAGACGGAGGAATTCTGCCGGGTCACCATGTTCTGCCGCTCGCCCTCCAGCCAGCGCTTCAGGCCGATGGTGCGCATGTCGAGCATCACGCGCGTAGCCATGACGAGGAGCCCCCCGCAGACGGCGGCGACGAGGAGGACCTGCTTCCGGTTTTTCGGCGGCGAGGAAAAGGCGTACGCGATCAGAAAGGTGATGAGGTACGCCGCGAAGACCGAGCGCGTGCCCGCGGCAAATCCGAAGAACATGAGCCAGAGGAGCGCCGCCATCGCGAGCACGAGGCTCAGCGCGGAGTAGCGCTCGCGTCGCCCGAACATCAGCCCGACGATCGGCGGCACGAGATAGAGCAGGAGCTGCAATTCGTTGATGAGCGCCTTCCAGTCACCGAGCCTGCCGCGGCCCCACGGCTGGTCAAAGCGCGCGCGCATCATCGCCTCGAAGATTTTCGGCAGGTCGAAATTTACGCCGAGGAGCACGTAAAGGAAGCCGAGGAAAAAGCTCCCCCAGAGAATCGCGGCGAGCCAGGCGGGCGGCACCGGCCTCGTCATCGCCTCCGCGAATGGCTGCTTCCCGCGCGGCACGAGATGACGCCCGATGAACATGCCGGTGAAGCCGATGAGAATCGCCCACAGCGCGAGATACACGGTGTGGACACCGCGGATATTCTGCTCGAAAAACGGCTGCGGAAAAAGGAACTCGTAAAGCGTGAGGTAGTACAGCGCGACGATGCTCACGAGATCGGGGCGGATGAGATTCCTCATGCCGCCGCGCGCCTCGAAGGCGAAGCTCACGAGCAGCGTGAGGCACACGCCGACGGACGTGGTGTGCGCGAGCTGCGTCTTGGGGCCGTCGCTGGCGTTCGCCATGGCAAAGGCGGTGGCGACCAGCCCGAGGAGCGCGGCCAGCGTGGCATCCGCGCGCGGCCACGGCGGCACCCATTCTGGCGCGGCGGCCGCGGGGCCGGCCGCGCGCTGCGGCGGACCCGGCAGGGCGGCCTTGCGGGCTGGGCGATGGAAATTATTCATGGAGTCAGGGCAGCCTCGCTCTGTGCAATAAGCGTGCGAGCGCCGTCCGTCCAAGTGAAGTTGTCCTTCGTCCGCGTCGGGTGGAGCTCCCACCATTCGAGTTCCGCCGCGAGTGCCGTGGCGTCGTGCACGGGGAAAATGCTGCCATTTTCGCGGTGCCGCACGAAGTCGCGCCCGCCCACGCGCTCGCTCACGATGCACGGGCAGCCGCAGTTCAGCGCCTGCGGGATCACGAGGCCGAAGCCCTCCTCCAGCGATGGCAGCACGAGCACGCTGCTGTCGCGCATCGCGCGGGCAAGCTGCTCCTGCGGCAGCGCGCCGTGAAAGGTGAGCGGCGTCGCGCCGCGGTATGCGGCAAAATCCTTTGCCGTCTCCGCGGATCGCGCGCCGATGAATTCCATCTTCCAATGCGGGCGGGCTGCGAGCGTGAGCGCATCGAGCAGCGTGCGGATGCCCTTGCGCAGCGAAATCTGCCCGGCGAAGAGAATGCGGAAGGCCGGCGGCGGCGACGCATTTTCCGCGCGATGGAAGACGCGCGCATTCGTATCCGCGCCGTACGGCACGACCCAGATGCGATCCTCCGGGATGCCGCTCGCGATGAGCTGATCGCGCACGACGGTGGAGGCCGCGCAGTGGAAATCCGCGAGCGCATACTCCTCGTCCTCGCGTGCAAAATACGCGGCGTCATACGGGCATTCCTTTTCAAGTTTCATCCCGACGCGCTCGTATTCGGGCTGCATGATCCGCACCCATTCGCGCGCCGGGCCGGTCGCGTGATTCAGCACGGTGCGGATGCCGAGCTTCCTCGCTGCGCGGAATGTGTGCAGTGCCTGGCCGGGCATCGCGTGGATGAAATCGCACGGCTCCAAGTGCGCGCCGACCCAGCGGTCGAAGCCGTGGTCCTGCCACAGGAAAAGCCGCCGCGAACTTGGGCGCAGTGCGGCGGGTGCGTATTTCAGCAGGCCATACACGATGTTCGTGCGGAAGCTGGAGCAGCGCAGTTGCGCGGGATTTGCGTCCGCGATTTTCCACGCGGGATAGCCCGAATAGTACACGCCGAACGCGCCCTCCTGTGCGACGGCGCGCGCAGTCGGCCACAGGTGGCAGGGGTTTGTGGCGGAAAAGGAAATTCTCATCGTGTGCCGAATCTCGCCTCCCATTCCGCAGCGTCGGTGAGCGGCGTGCGCACGAGCTGCATCCATGCGCGGTAGCGCGGCCAGGCGATTGCTTTGCGTGCGCGCAGGCATCGCGCGATGCCGCCGAGACATTGCCACCACCAGCGCGGCTCGCGCCAGACCCACGGCCAGCCGCGCTTGCAGGCGTAGAAAAATTGCCGCCATGCGCGAAAGGGCGCGACGGCGAGGAGCTGCGGCATCGGGCAGCGCAGCAGCACGCTCCACATCTCGTTGCGTGCGTGTCGCTGGTGCGTGCGGATTTCATTCCGCCCGAGGGAGGTGAAGTGATGCCGCACCGTCACGGACGGTTCGAAGCGCACCTGCCAGCCTGCCACAGCGCAGCGCAGCGCGAGGTCGGGCTCCTCATACACGTGGAAGAAAAAATCCGGGTAGCCGCCGATGTCGCGGAAGGCGGACGTGCGGATTGCTGCGCCGGAATTTGCGAAGCT
>JANXZI010000744.1 GCA_025355595.1 Spartobacteria bacterium | reverse complement strand
CGGCAGCTCGGGATGCGGGAGCCCGCTGCGCCAGTGATGCACGCCGTGATACGGCTCATGCAGCAGCGTGAAGGTGACGAATTTTGCAAACCATCCCTCGGCCACGATGCTGCGCGTCGAACTATTCACGGTCGAGCCAGTAAGTCCGACGTGCTCCACATATTTGCGGAGACTTTGCATGTTCGCGGCGATCCACCCCGGGATGAGATGCAGCCAGAGAAAATATTTCCACAAACCGAAGGCTGCGATGACCGTGAAAATCGCGACCCAAGTGATCGCCATCATCGCGAACTCCATCCAGATGCGGCGGCGCAGTTTCCTGTTCCGAATGGGCGAACCTTTCCGAAGAAATGTGCGCAGAAAAAGGAACGGCGTGAACAGAATCCCCACCGTGAGTTCGAGGACCGCTGCCGCGACCCGTGCTCTCCGCGACATGCGGGGATGCACGAATGGCCAGAGCTCCTCGTCGCGCTCGGACGCCAGGTAGGCGTGGTGCAACTGATGCGCGGCGCGGTAGAGGCTGAAGCTCATCAGGCTCAGCGTGCCGATGATCATGCCGTCAATTTCATTGAGCAGCCGGTTCTTTCGCAGGAGGCCGTGAGTCGCCTCGTGAAAGCCGATCAGCATCCCGTGCATGAGGTGGCTGGTGACGAGTGCGAGCGGCACGGCGAGCCAGTAATTCCGGTGATACACCGCGAAGCCGAGTGCAATCTGCGAGATGAAGAAGAGCACATTGATCACGGGAAACGCCGCACGGCTGAACCAGTGCGGCTCGTGCGGCTCGTGCGGTTCGACCGCGCTTTCGGCAGTGGGCGTTGGGTACATCGCGGTCAGTGAGTGAGCGCGGCGAGCCGGACTTCGGGCGTGCGGCCGGCACCGGTCAGGACGCTCTGGAAAATGCGGCCCAGTTCCTCCACCTCCGCCTGCGCAAAAAGTTTCGGACGGAAAAGCCAGACGACTTCGAGTTGCCCTCCGTCCTCCGTGATTTCACACGCGAGGTGAAAGCGCGCGGTGCCCGTGGAGATCATTCGCAGTTTCGCCGAGAGGCCCGGCAGCGCGATGTCGGGAATGGGGTGATTTTGCAGCGCGAAGCGCACCTCGAAGATCGGGTTGTGTCCCGGCACGGCGGCATCGCCGAGTGCGCGCGCGAGTTCGGCAAAGGGCATCGCATTCGCGAAGCAGTCCAGGCTGGCCTGATGCACTGCACGCACGCTGGCGGGAAATGATCGCCCGGAATCCACGCGCCCGCGCAACGGCACAATCCCCGCGAAGGAGCCCATCGTCTCCTTCACCGACTGCATCGTGCGATTCGCCACGGGCGTGCCGACGAGGATGTCCTCTGCGCCCGTCCAGCGCGACATGGCGATCTGAAATCCGGCGAGCAGTGTGCTGAAAAGGGTCGCGCCGCTGCGGCGAGCAATTTCACGCGCGGCGTTCGCGAGTTCGGCGGGAAAGTGCGAGACCATCCGCTGATGCGCGCCGGACGCGGTATCCGCCCCTTCAAGTGAATTCCAAATCCGCTGGTAGCCCGCGAGGTGCGACTTCCAGAATGCAACGCGCGGCTCGATTTCCGCAGGCTGCCAGAACGCGCGTTCGGCGGCACCCCACGCGGAGTAGCTGAGCGCCATGGGCGGCAGCGGACTGTGAGCCCGCGGAGGCGCTGGAAGTATGCGACGCAAAGTTCCTGCATGAAGACGCCGAGTGTCCACCCGTCGGCGATGGCGTGGTGGATCGCCAAGACGAGCACGTGATCATCCACCGCGCGGCGCAGCAGCTCGATGCGGTAAAGCGGCCCCTGCACGAGGTCGAAGGGCTCGCTGAGAATTTCGTGCGCGATTTCCGCGATGGCTGCCGGCGTGCCCTGCGACGGCGACAATTCGCGGAAGCGAAAATTCGCCATGCTGTCTTTGCGGATCGCCTGCAATGGCTGCTCCTTGCCCGGCAAAAATGACACGCGCAAGGCCTCCTGCCGATTCACCACTTGCTGCACGGCCCCAGTAGCGTCGCCGGGCGTTAGCCTGCCGCGCACCTCGATGAGACAGCAAATGTGGTTCGCCATGTCCGCGACCGGCACAGGCGAAGCCTCCCAAAGCTCGCGCTGCGGAAACGTCAGCGGTTGCAGACGAAGTTGCCCGCTCTCCAAGCGTTGCTTCAAAAGTGCGCGGTTGTCGGCGG
>JANXZI010000742.1 GCA_025355595.1 Spartobacteria bacterium | reverse complement strand
GTGGAGAGCAGGCCGGGGGGCATGAGGCTCACGGCGGCCTTCTCGCGTTTCACCACCACGTTTTTGTAGAGGTTCGACGTCGTGCCGGCGAGCGGGTCGGTGAGGAGGGTGATGGTCGCGCTGGTGTCCTCCTTCACGAGGCCGCTCACTTCGCGCGTCCCGCCTTTGCCGTCGAGGACGGTGAGCGTGACCATCGCGTATTGTTCGCTCACGACTTTGCTCGGGTCGGTGATGGATTCGAGGATGTCGTGCCGGCCGAAACGCTGCGCGACGGCGGTGAGGTCCGGCCCCACGTTGCCGCCGGCGTCGCGGAAGAGATGGCACTGCGCGCATTGCGCCTGCGTGTAGAGATCCTTCCCGCGTGCGAGGTCGGGCTTGCGGGCCTTCAGCGCGGGCGCGTCGAGCGCGGCTTCGAGTTCCGGCAAAGTCCACGCCTTCACAAAGGCGCGCGGCTTCAGCGCGACGGCGGGCGTCGGCGCGGCGACCGGGCGCAGCCAGTCCGCGAGCGCGGCGCGTTCGGACTCCGGCACGCGCGACGCGGCATCGGCGCGGATGGCCTCGACGAATTTCGCGAACGAATTGCCCCCCGTGTAGCGCGCCGCCTTCTCGTGGAACCACCGGAAATACCGCACGCGTTGCTCCGGCGACCAGCCGTCCGCCCAGCGCAGCACGAGCGCATACTGGATTTGCTCCTCCTGCGAAGGCGCGGCCTCCATGAGCGCGAGAGTCTTCTCGATCACCTGCCGGCCCAGTTCCGTCTGGAAAGGCGCGGGCTCGCGTCCGGGGAAAATGTCGGCGCCGGGGTTCGGCACGGGGCCGAGGCCGGAGTTGGGGGCAGTGTTGAGCGTTGAGGGTTGAGAGGTGAGAGGCTGCGTGCGGACTCCATTCACTTGCGTGGTTGGCGGCGGCGCTTCGGAGGGAAGGGGATCGTTGTCCTTCGGATTCGCGGCGGCAGTGTGGGATAGGCTTCCAGCCTGTCGCGGTGTGGCGGGCTCCGTGGCGGGTGGCGGGTTTTTCTTGCTGGCGTCGGTTCCATTCGTGGCTCGCTCGCCGGACAGGTTGGAAGCCTGTCCTACATTCCCGGCCTTCGCCGGGAGCGCGGAGTTCAATTCGCCGAGTTCGGGATTCGAGAGCCAGACGAGGAGGGCGCAAAGCTCGCGGTTCAGCCGCCACGCGGGGTCATCCACCGGCGCGCCGGCGGCGGGATTCCTCGCGGGAGTGGCGGCGTTGGCCGGGATCGGGGGGACCGGGTAAAGAGCCAGCAATTCCTCCATCAGGGCCTTTACCTGTTCCTCCGAAGGCCGCCCATGCCGCGCGAAGCTCAGTTCGAGGATGCGAAGTTTGAGGAGCTTCAGGTCGGTGGGGAGTGCGGCGAGTGGCATCTCTTTGAGAACTTCAAAGATGTCCGCCTGCGTCCTCGCATCCCCTCCCCGTGCGCTGGCGAGAGTGTAAAGCAAAGCCGCACGCTGGCCATGCTGTGGTTCGGGCGCTTTTCCTCCGAACAGACGCCACGCCTCGCGGACAGCCGACGGCACTGCATTGGCCTCATCGCGGTGTTCCGCATCTCGCATTGTAGCGAAGACCGCGACTGGGTCATTGGCATAGAGCAGTCGCAAGGTTTTCAACCGTGCTCGCCAGCCGCCGGAATTCTTCGTCATCAGGTGTTGAGTCGCGCGCCGCGCGTCTGCCGAAAGCCTCTCCGGCTCGTGCATGGCTTCACCTAGTTCCTCTATCAATTTTCCGATCCGCGCTCTCTCCTGCTCGATTTTCGCTGCGAGTTCGGTCGGGTTCGATGGAGGTGACGTAACTTCCTTTTTTGTGCGGGCCAACTCAGCCTCAAGAAAAGTTTCCACCTCCTTTTGTGCATGAATCAACTTAGCTTCGATTTCTGAAGCTCGGTCCGTCGCATCAATTTTCCCCTCCATTTTCCCCGTCCAGCTCACCCGATACAGCGCGCTCGCCGTGCCGCGGCCGCCGACGGTGAAGACCATCGAGCCGTCGTG
>JANXZI010000736.1 GCA_025355595.1 Spartobacteria bacterium | reverse complement strand
CTCTGAAAAACTGCCCGCGCCGAAGGCGGCGATGATCGTGGAGCCGGGGCAGGGGAAGAATGGCGGCATCAAGATCATCCCAATGGAGGACTGCGAAAAATTTCCCGCGACGCTGAAATTGATCGTGATGATCGGCGATGCGGACGGGCTCGTGGGCGAGGGGACGGCGCGTGCGATCTGGCGCGACACGAAGCATGTGAGCGAGCGGGCGTTCATCACGCTGCGCAGCGACGCGCACGGTGCGCCGCCGCTGCGTGCGGATCATCTCGCGCCGATCAGTTGGAGCCGCGCGGCGATCGATGCGCTCGACTGGCTCGGCCTCTGGCGGACATTCGATTCGCTGATGGACTCGGCATTTTCCGCGAAGCCGCTCGCGGTGGATCCGAGCATGGGCGCGTGGAGCGACGGCACGCCGGTCACGCCGTTGAAGGTCGAGCGGTGAAGCGTGGCCGCCGCCGAGCTGCACGCCGCGGGCCCCCGCGTCCACCTCGCCAACCCGCGCCGCATCAAGGACCCCGCGCGCAGCCTCGGGCTGCGCAACAAGACCGACCGCATTGATGCTCCTCAAGAACCAATCCACCTGTCTCCCAACTCACTCCGCCAAAAATTAAGATGGTATCTAATTGCTGCGCACGCGGAGAAAATACCGATGGGTTCCCGAGGGAAGCGGGACAGTCACCGTCACGGGAAGAGCGGCGGTACCGGGATTTGTGACGACCGGACTCCATGCAAGAAGGTCGGGCGACGACTCCACCGTATTGATCACTCCAACTGCACTCCGCATGAAGCTGAACAGCAGATCCGTCCCGACGATCGAAAGCGTGGTTCCGACCGCAAACAGATTGCCCTGCGTGATGGCATACACGGTTCCATCCGGCCCAATGATCGTAGGCGTGTAAGGCTGGCCTGAGGCTCCGGCCAGGCGGAGGCTCGTGTAAGTGTTCGTCACTAAGTCCCAACGATAAAGGTGCCCGTCCTCATTGTTCGCATAGACGGCCCTGCCGGGGATATCCACGGCGGAGGTATTGATGCACCATTCGTCATTGGCTCCAAACGGGCTGAGCAATGTCATGACCTCCTTCATGTCCGTCTCGCCGGTCAGTGGGTTAGTCTGCGAGACATTCGGGTCGAGGATCGCAATCTTATTCAGGCCGCCTGGATAGTCATAGCTGTTGTATTTGGTAAAAAGCAGATAAGTGGAACCATTTGCCGAGACATAGCTGGGCACGAGGGCTATCGGCACGATGGCCACGGTGGTATCCCAGCCAAATCCGCCGGTGAGCTTCACGGTCTGGAGGTCCGCGGAGAAATGCTGGAGCCTGCCGCGGCTGTAAACGTCGTTGTTCGTCCCGAGATAGACATCGCCATCCGGCCCGACCGTGGGCGATGCCGTGGATAACCCGAGGACTCCCGGAAGGGTGCCGGTGGCGCTCAAGGCCGCGAGGCTCGTACTGTCGAGGCGGACGAGCTTGCCGCTGTCAAAATCACCTCCGTTGTTGAAGACCGCATAGAGCTTTGTCCCATCCGTGCTGAGCGCCGGGGCGGCATTGAGTGCCGTCTGGGAAAAGCCCGCGACCGTGCTTCCCATCGCATAAGTGCCGACTCCTGCGGCGGAGATGCGTGCTATTCCACCGCCCTGCCCAAGCGCGCCTGTCGCAGCCACGACTTGAAATCCAAAGTATATGTTCCCCGCCGTATCGGACGTGATGGGAGTGTTGATTTTAACATTCGCGTCATAGCCGGACTTATTGGCCACATAGTCCGTCAGGCCCGCCGAGTTATCGAAGAACGCCAGCTTCCCGCTGGCCGTTGGGGTGGGCTGGTCGGGCTTGTCGCGCCAGTCGAGCGTGCCGCCTGCAGCCGGGATATAGACGCGATAGTCCGTTGGCGAGGTCTTTGCCATCACGGGCGAAAAGCTGGGCCGCCATTGGGAAGTCGGGGTGACATAGTCTGTCGCCTGCGACCAGACGAGCGATCCATCAGCCCCACGGCGCGCTTCGACGACAAAATTGGTTCCCGCTCCCGTCGTTACGGGGACGATGACGGTATTGCCCGCCGTGATGGTGGGCGAACCGTAGTGCGTGAAATAGCCCGGATGCAAATCCACAGGCGTCTGCCAGCGTTTCGCCTCCAGCGCGCATCCCCGGACGCTGGAGTTCCCGGTATGCTGGGCGTTGCCGCCATACATCGGCCAGTCGGCGAGCACCGTGGCAGGCAGGGAGAAAAGGAGCACGAGGGCGAGGACGCGGAGACAGGCTTGCATATTTGAAGGGGGGGAAATTTTAACGGGAGTAAGCCTGCGGTCTTAGCAGCGCTCGGCAATGCCGTCCATTTGAGCTTTTCCCGCGCTGCGCCCGCGGATTCGCGCCGCGGGCGGGGATTGCGCTTGTCAGCCGGGCGCAGTCTCCCTCTTTTTCCGCCGCAACATCCATGGCAGCCACGTACACCGAAGCCAGCATCAAGACACTCAGTTCGCTCGAACACATCCGCCTCCGGCCCGGCATGTATATCGGGCGTCTCGGCAATGGCGCGCACGCGGAGGACGGCATCTACGTGCTGCTCAAGGAGACGATTGATAACTCGATTGACGAATTCATGATGGGGCAGGGCCGGAAAATCGAAGTCGAGATCACCGACCGCAGCGTGAAGGTGCGTGACTACGGGCGTGGCATCCCGCTCGGCAAGCTCGTGGACTGCGTGTCGATCATCAACACGGGCGCGAAATACGACAGCGAGACTTTCCAAAAAGCCGTCGGGCTGAATGGCGTCGGACAGAAGGCGGTGAATGCGCTTTCGTTCAGCTATCGCGCGCAGGCCATCCGCGAGGGTGAATCGAAGG
>JANXZI010000731.1 GCA_025355595.1 Spartobacteria bacterium | reverse complement strand
CTTTGATGCGCTGCACCGCGTCGGGCTGCTTCGTCAGGTCGATGCCGGACTCGGCTTTGAACTCGGCGAACATCCAGTCCATCACCGCGTTGTCCCAGTCGTCGCCGCCGAGGTGCGTGTCGCCGTTCGTGGCTTTCACCTCAAAGACGCCGTCTCCGATTTCCAGCACCGAGATGTCGAAGGTGCCGCCGCCGAGATCATAGACGGCGATCTTTTCGTCGGCCTTTTTATCGAGGCCGTAGGCGAGCGACGCCGCAGTCGGTTCATTGACGATGCGCAGCACTTCGAGGCCCGCGATTTTTCCGGCGTCCTTCGTGGCGGTGCGCTGCGAGTCGTTGAAGTAAGCGGGCACGGTAATGACGGCCTGGGTGATCGTCTCGCCGAGTTTCGCCTCTGCGTCGGATTTGAGTTTCGCGAGGATCATCGCGCTGATTTCCGGCGGCGAGTAGGTCTTCGTCTCGCCATTCACCGTCACCGAAATGTGCGCGTCGCCATTCGCCGCCTTCACGACTTTGTAAGGCACGCGCTTCAGTTCGTCCTGCACTTCGTCAAACTTGCGCCCCATGAAACGCTTCACGGAGAACACCGTATTGGTCGCATTAGTCACCGCCTGCCGCTTTGCAGCCTGCCCGACGAGCCGCTCACCCGTCTTGGAAAATGCGACGATGGAAGGCGTGGTGCGCGCGCCTTCGGAGTTTTCGAGCACGACAGGCTCGCCGCCTTCCATGACGGACATGCAGGAGTTCGTGGTGCCGAGGTCAATGCCGAGGATTTTTGCCATAAAGTAGTTGGGTTGCTGTGAGTGGGTTGAAAGGGCTGCTCCTGCGAAAAGTGGAGCCGCCCCTTCTGCAAGGCTCGGGCCATGCCGAGGCACTTTGTTTAAGTATCATGTATCGTGATGTTTGCGTATTTTGTTTATTTCAAAATTGCACGCCAGAGCGGCATTTTTGGCGCACTAGGCACACATGAAGTGCGCCGTGATGACACATATCCGGACTCTGCGCCCTCATCCGGAAAGCACTGCGCTCACGGCCCACCACCGTTTCGCAAGCGGACTCCGCGATCCAATGGTCTGACGCGCCAGCCGCGCCGACTGTCCACCCGGTTTCTTGACAATCGGTAAATCAGACGCAAACGCTTCTGGCTCCGTCGCCTGTCTCATCGTCGCGACGAACATCCCCTCCCATACCATGAAAATGTCTCGCTCACTCGCGCGGCGTCCCGCGCTTCTCGCTGCAATCCTCGCATGCACCGCTAACGTGTGTCCTGCCGCCCCACCGGAAGGCCGGGCTGGGGCTTCGTGAATCACAGCAGCAACGTGGATTTCAGCGACAACGTCGCGTTCAACGTCGCGGGCTCCGCGTTCGTCACGGAGGCGGGCGATGAGATCGGCAGCTTCCGCCGCAACCTCGCGGTGCGCTCGACCGGCTCCGGCGAGGATGAGGATCAGCGGCGGAAATTGCAGGACTTCGGCCACGAGGGCGACGGCTTTTGGTTTCAGGGCGGTGGCGTGATCGTCGAGGACAACATCGCGACGGGCCAGGCGAGCTCGGGCTTCATCTGGTTCACGCTCGGGCTGGAACAGGACGGCCTCGGGCGGATGCGTTTCGCCGTCGCAAACCTGTGGGACAAATCCTGGTGCGAAAAGATCCAGCATGTGGATCACAAGGACCCCGATCTGATCAACGACCCCAACTCGGTGCCCGTGATCGCCGTGCCGATCCGCTCATTCAAACGCAACACCGCCTACGCCTGCGGCAAGGGCTACACCTCGCGCTTCCTCCAGCCGCAACCGGCGCGCAGCGCATTCGAGGACGGGCTCGTGTGGAATTGCCGCCTCGGTGTGCATGTGCGCTACACGAGCAACTTCGATCTCCGCAACCTGCACCTAGCCGGCAACGCGAAGGACAAGATGGGCAACGAAGCCATCCACGGCACGAACGAGGGCGAGCAGCACATCCGCTATCAGAACCTGCGCGTCGAAGGCTGGAGCACCGGCATCGCGATTCCCGAGGCGGGGCACCATGTCATCGAGGGTGGCTTTTACAAAAACACGCGCAGTATCGTCATTCCCACGCCCTTCCAGCGCGGACGGCGCGTGGACATCACCGGCGATCTGAAATTCGGCGCGATGGAAAGCGGCGCGCAGCAGGACATCGTGATGGACGCGCGCTTTGCCGGACTGCTCCAGGGTGTCACCGGCTATCGCGATCCGAATGTGATGTTTGTCCCCGATGTCACGACGCTGAACTTCGGAAAGTTCAAGGCACAGCAGCTCTATTATCCCGAGCAGGGCGCGGATGCGGTGCCATTCCCGAAGCAGCAGGATCCCGCGACAATCAAGCGCCTCGGGCGCATCGCGGACAGCGTGCCTGCAGAATTACTCGACAAGCCGACGCGCGAAATCGCGCTGCAATACGGCATCGCGCTCGCCGGAGCCGTCGCGCCCGCGAACGCGGCAACGGAGCCGCGCATCCACGGGTTGATCGGCACGGCAGTCGCAAGATATCAGCCCGAGGTCCGCCCCGTGAGCACGCACGCCGACCATGCGGCAGGCTACCACTTCGCCGCGATCTCCAGCGGAGCGCAGAAGGAAAAACAGACCTTCACCGATCCCACACCGCATGATCTCCGCAACGGCTGGAACCTCGTGACGACGAAGGTGCAGGGCGATCTGCGCTCGTTCCTCATCCTCGCCGGCGAGGTGAAGATGCAGGCGAAGAAAGGCTACGGAATGCCCGATGCGCCGAATGGAAAGCCGAATCCGAAGAAGTCACCGG
>JANXZI010000711.1 GCA_025355595.1 Spartobacteria bacterium | reverse complement strand
AAATCCAGCCCCTGCTTGCGTACCCACTCTTGCACGATCGCATTGTTCTCCGCGTGCCGCGCGTGCCGCTTCGCCACGCCCTCGGTGAAAATGTCATCGAGCTTCGATTCCAGCGCGTAGATGTGGCTGATGCTCGGCGTGCTCGGCGTCATGTCCTCGAGCTGGTTCTTCGCGAACTCCACGAAATCAAAATAATACCCGCGCCCCTTCACCGTCGCCGCGCGATCCATCGCCTTTTTGCTGGCGGCGAAAAGTGCGAGCCCCGGCGGCATCGCGAGCGCCTTCTGCGAACCCGTCAGCAGCACATCAATGCCCAACTCGTCCATTGCGATCGGCACCACGCTGAACGACGAGACCGTGTCCACGATCAGGCACACCTCCGGGAACTCCTTCATCACCGCGCTGATTTCAGCGATGTCGCTCATCACGCCTGTCGAGGTCTCATTGTGAATCAGAGTCACCGCATCGAAACTGCCCGCCTTCAGCGCCGCGCGGATCTGCTCCCCGCGAATCGGCTGCCCCCATTCCACCTGCAATGCGACCGCCTCCTTGCCGCACTTCTTCGACACATCGAGCCATTTGTCGGAAAATGCGCCGCACATGCAGTTCAGCACCTTGCCCGAGCCCACGAGATTCCGCACCGAGCCCTCCATCACGCCCCACGCGCTCGACGTGGAAAGGAACACTGGCTGTGTCGTCCCGAAGAGTTCCTGCAGCTTCGGCTGGATTCCGCCGTAGAGTTTTTTGAAGTCCCCGCTGCGGTGCCCGATCATCGGACGGCACATGGCGCGGAAGGTTTTCTCGGAGACTTCGACGGGACCAGGGATGAAAAGTTTCGGCATGGTGTGGATGGTGTTCAGTGTGGAGTCAGTGGTGTGTCTTGTGCCGAAGGGAGCGGCGGAGATACGTGGAAAATGCCGCGCGGGAAACAGAAAATTCCCAGCGTCTCTCAATGAGCCGAGATGCTAGTCCCAGAGGAAATGCTCCAGCCGCAGCTTGCGAATCCGCTGCCGCGCCTGCTCGGTGTGCGGGCCGGGGATGGCGGTCATTTTTTCGTAGATGCCGACGGCGCTTTTCCACTGCTGGCGGGACTCGACGAGCGCGGCGGCGTCGAAGCCGGCCTTCGCAAACCAGAACGTCTCGCGCGGACCGGTGGCATTGGCTTTCAGGATGTCGTAGAGGACGACGAGCGCGGCGTCGTGCTGGTCCTGCTGCCCGAGCGTCTTCGCCTTTTTGTATGCGGCCTGGTTTTTCCAGGTCGGCGACGCGCCATCGGTCGCGATGACTTGGTCGTACGTCGCGATGGCGGCATTGAATTGCTTTTTGTCGGCCTTGGCCATGGCGACGAAATTGTCGGCCTTGCCGGTGAGTGCGGCGAGGCGCAGCTCCAACTCGGCGGGCGGCTGCGTGGTGAGGATGCTGTCGTAGATTTTCACGGCATCGTCAGGTGCGCCGAGTTTGGTTTTCACCGCGGCCTGGTGGAGCCGCGCGTGCGTCTCCAGCGGGCCGTGTTTCGCGGCGACTGCGCCGAAAAGTTCGAGCGCGTGGTTGAGCGACTCGGTGTTGAGCAGCTTCATCGAGCACTGCCCGGCGAGGAAAAGCGCGGCGGTGGCGTGCCCGCCGTCGGGCTTTTCGCGGGCGAGCGTCTCGAACTGCTCCTGCGCCTTCAGGTAGTCCTCACGGCGGAATTGGATCTCGCCGAGTTTCATTCGCACCTCGTCGAGGACTTTGGACTTCGGATACGTCGCGATGAAATCTCGCGCGCGGACGATGGCCTGCTCGTCGTTCCGCGACGATTGCGCGTCGGCGAGGAAAATGCCGAGGTAGTCCGCGTGCTCGCGAATTTCCGGCGTGGTGTCGGCGGCTGCGGCGATGCCCTGCGCGAGCTTCTGCGCCTCGGCGGGCTTGTTGTCGTTCAGCGCGAGTTCGGCGAGCGCGAGCTGTGCCTCTGCGCGGCGCGGGTGGCCTTTGAAATCGGCGAGAAATGTGTTCAGCGTCGCGCGTGCGCCCACATCGCCTTCGCGTGCGCGCGTGAAACCCTCCTCGAGCCGCAGGTTGCCAGCGAGCACGGCATCAGGAAACTCGCCGGTGAACGTGACGAACTCCTCCGCGAAACGCGCGTAGTTTTTCTGCATCAGCCAGGCGAGGGCGGAGTCGTAGCGCGCGCTGACTTTCAGCGCGGGCGATCGTTGCGCCGCATTGAGAAAGCCCGCGGACGCGCGGATATGTTCGCCTTGATCGAGATTCAGCAGTGCGGTCTGGAGGGCGATTTCGCCGCGCAATTTGTCCGACTGGGCCGTGCGCGATGCGGCGTCGAGTTCCTTCTCGGCG
>JANXZI010000657.1 GCA_025355595.1 Spartobacteria bacterium | reverse complement strand
GCGGCGCTCGCGGTGGGGCTCACCGTCACAATGCTGCACGCACACATCGGCAGCGGGCCGAAATTCGAGGAGTTGCACGAAAATCTCACACGGCTCGCGGTGGAGTTTCGCGGGCTCATCCCGCACTTCCCGCATCTCACGGCGCTGAACCTCGGCGGCGGCATCCCGCACAATTACCGTGACCGCGAATCGCAGGTGCCCATCGAGCCGCTGCGCGAACTTTTCACCTCCTGCCACCAGCGCATCAATGCCGCCGCGCATCGTGAAATCCGCCTCGAAATCGAGCCGGGCCGCTACTACGTCGCGCCATGCTGCACGCTCATCACGCAGGTGCATGATATCAAGCGCACGCAGACCAACGCAAAGGGCAGCGGCGCGACATTTGCGATGGTGGATGCGGGCTTCGTGGACCTCGTGCGCCCCGCGATGTATGGCAGCTACCACCAGATCGAGGTGCTCGGAAAAGAGCACGAAGACCCGAATCAGCCGCGCGAACCGATCGTCGTCGCCGGCCCGCTCTGCGAAAGCGGCGACGTCTTCACCCGAGGCGGCGCCGATGAGGAACTCGTCCCGCGCATGCTCCCGCGCCCCGAGCCCGGCGACCTGCTCGCGATCCGCGACGCTGGCGCCTACGGCTCCGCGATGAGCAGCAATTACAACTCGATCGGCAAAGCCCCGCAGGTCTGGTCCGAGCCGGACGGCACCGTGGAAATCATCAGCCGCCGTGAGACCGTCGAGGACATCTTGAAGGCCGAGGCGAGTGAGCGGCTGGCATTGTAGCGTAGGTTTCCAGGCCTGCGCCCGCAGCGGCGATTTGGAAGCGACGCGCTCTCGGTCCATTTTGCGCAGCTCTGGAGAGCTACGCTACGGCTTGCGCCCCGATTCCCCGAGTGTCTTGAGCTGCCGATCGGTGATCAGCCACGTCATTCCCTTTTCGTGCGCGAACTCCTTCGCCGCGTCCTGCCGCGCCGTGATTTTTGGATATTCGATGAGCAACACGGGCTTGCCCGCCTTCGCGATTTTCACGAGGTGGCCGAGCACTTCGCTCGTGTGCGACTGAGGCTGGAGCTTGTTGCCATTTGTGAACAGATCCTCGATGCCGATGCCGCTGATCGTTGCGAGAAAATCCGCGTGGGCGAGAAGCTGGGAACCGTTCTGCGGGATGACGAGTGACGCGGGATTTTTCGTGCGCGCGCGGGTGGCGATGGCCTTCACCCAGTCCACCATGTCGCGCCGGTAGGTCTGCTTCGTTTCGGGGTTCGGGCGGTCGTCAATCAACTCCTTCCCGCTCTGCTCGAAGGTCTCGAAGCCGTCCACGATGTCGAGATACACGCCGTCGAAGCCGCGCGCCATCGCAGCGTCCACGGCGGCGAGAATGATCGCCTGCCACTCGGCGTTCCAGTAGCGCACGCGGTAGTTGCCCTTCCACTCGGGGTTCTCCGCGCCGAGCCACGCGGGTGCGGCGGCGGTGAGCTTGCCTTTGCGGCCCCACTCCTTGCGCCAGTAGGGACGGTAGTCCTCGGCTTCGCCGATGGAAATGTAGGCGATCACTTTGCGTCCCGGCAGTCCGCGCCGGATCGCATCGAGGTCTGTGCGAGTCCACGGTGTGTCGCTGCTGAATTGCGCATCGAGCACGATCCAATCGCGTCCGCAGGCAGCGAGTCGCTCCACGGCTAGCGTCGTTGTTTTTGCGAACGCATCGGCTTGCAGGATGTAGGCGAAGGACGTGGGCGGCGCTTCCGCATGCACGGTGGGGGCGAGGAGGAAAATGACGGCGAGCGCCAGTCGGAGGGAGAGCGTCATGGGCGGATGATGAGCATCAGGATCGCGGCGGCGCGAGGGCGAACACAGTCGCTGGTGGCAGCAGGTGGGCTGATTTTTTCCGCGGGCGCACGCGCGCGGATGCCACTGCCAACCGCAATCGTTGAAAAGCGCTTTTTGCTGCGAAAGGTCGAGCAGCCTGTGCTAGCGCGAGATGCTCGGCGAGGACGCTTTCTTGAGGAACTGCTTGCGCTCATTTCCAGGCAGGCTGAGGCGGTGGAGCGAGGCATCCTTTTCCCCGGCGGCTTGGCTGGTGAAGATGATTTCCGCATCACCGGACCAGCAGCCGTCCATGCCGAAGAGACCTTTTGGCGTGAGGCGTGTGAGCTTTTGTGTGGCGAGGTCGAGCGTCCAGAGCGCGGGCGGCGGGCCTTCCCAATCCTTGCGCACGATGGGTTCGTCCATCTCCACCTCCATGAGCAGCGTGTGGCCATCGGGCGACACGGCGAAGCGTGAGGCGCTGCTGAACGATCCTTTCGGGATCAGCGATTCCAGCTTCCAGCTTTTAATCTCCGCGCCGTCGAGACCGATCTGGTGGAGATTGTCGAGGTCCTGCATGTAGATCGAGCGGCCATC
>JANXZI010000607.1 GCA_025355595.1 Spartobacteria bacterium | reverse complement strand
ACTTCGCCCTGCGCGAACTCGTGCGCAAGAGGAAGCTCCGTGAGTTCGGCAAGACCGGCCTCGGCCTCACGCCGGATGAATTGGAAAATGCCTTTTACCCTGACTACGACCCGATGGCCTTGCGCGTAGCCGAGCCGCCGCCGCCACGTCCCAATGCCCGAAAGCCTCGTCTTGATCGATAGCTGCATCTACATCACGCTGTCGAAACGGCGGCTGGATTCTGCGGTGGTGATCCTTGAGCATCTCCAACTTGAAGACATCGTGACGTGCGGCATGGTGCGGCTCGAAGTGATCCGCGGCATCGCGCTGCCCAAGGTGCGCACGCATATGGAGTCGTTTTTTAACGTGATGCAAAATGTGATTACCGACAACGCGCTATGGGAGGAAGCCTGTGAACTCGGCTGGCGCGTCACGCGCAATGGAAACAACATGCCGGCACAGGATATCATCATCGCCGCGCACGCGCTGCGCGTTGGCGCCGCTGTGCTCACGAACGATGGGCACTTTGACGCCATCCCCGGCTTGCGCGTCCTGCATTCGCTCAACGAACTCGGCTAGTGTCATGTCCTCTAAGTCCGTGACTCAACAAATGCACACAGTTACAGAGGGGGCTAAATCCCATGCAGTCCTGGGCATGTATCACGAACTTAGAGGACGTGACACTAGCGAACCGCTGATCGGGTCCACGGAAAACTCGGAAGGACATGGTTGGGCTTCAGGGTGAAAAATCGCCTTCCGTGCTTTTCTACGCCTTCCGCAGACATCTCCCGATTTTATCCAGTGAATCCCCAGCCCGAGGTTCGTGTTGATGAACGCCGCGCGCCGCATACTGTCCCAACCCTTCACATGGAAAAATTCTTCGCCGTCCTGAAAATCATCGGCATCCTCATCGAGGTCGTCCTCGTTTTTAATCTCCTCATCATCGTCCACGAGCTGGGCCATTTCCTCGCGGCGAAATGGCGCGGGCTGCACATCGAGGGATTCGGCATCTGGTTTGGCAAACCGATCTGGCAAAAGCGGATCGGCGGCGTGCTCTACAGCCTCGGCTGCATCCCGGCGGGTGGCTTTGTAAAATTGCCGCAGCTCATGGATTCGGCCATTGAGGGATCGGGCGAATTCGCCGCGAAGGATCTGCCGAAGCTCAAGCCGCTCGACAAAATCATCGTCGCATTCGCCGGGCCGCTGTTCAGCTTTTTGCTCGCGGCGGTCTTTGCGATCATCGTGTGGCAGGTCGGCCGGCCGGTCTCCGAGGCGGAGCGCACGACGACGATCGGCTACGTCGTGCCGGATTCGGCGGCGGCCCAAGCCGGATTGAAGTCGGGCGACGAGATTGTGCAGATTGACGGCCACAATGTCGGACGCTGGGGCGGCCAGGCTGCGGATTCCGTAGTGTGGAGCATCGCGGGCGGTGAGGAGGAAAAAATCAAACTCGAAGTGAAGCGTGAAGGAAAGGTGCTCCCGATCGAGGCGACCCCGCGCGTCGAGCCGACGAAGTGGTACCAGCGCCGCGGACTGCGGGAACTCGGCGTCGGCCCGATGAACCGCCCGATGATCGCTTCGGTCGCGAAAGGCAGCGCGGCAGAAAAGGCGGGCTTCCAGCCGAACGACGTGCTCGTGCGCGTCGGCGGTGAATCGATTTACGAAGACCACACTGTCGCGGAATGGGTGAAGGCGCATCCCGGCCAGCCGATCGAGGTCACCGTCGAGCGCGGCGCAAAGCAGGCGGATGGAAAATACCCGACGGTGATGCTGAAATACGAGCCACGCGGATTCACCGTTGGCCCCGTGATCGAAGGCAGTCCCGCAGCCGCTGCTGGTTTGAAAAAGGGCGATCGCATCCTCTCCGTGAACGGCACGCCCATGCCGCTCGGCGAGGGCTTTTCCGACTATGTCTCGAAGCACGAGGGCAAGGAGATCACTCTCGCGATCGAGCGCGGCACCGAGGCGAAAGAAATCAAGGTCACGCCCGAGGTTCCCATCGCGGGCTTGGAAAAACCGCGTCCGAGCATCGGCATCAATCTGGAGCGCGGCGAGGGGATTGCCTATGAGCAAAAGGGGCGCATGTGGCCAATCTATCCGCGGCCCGGCGAGCAGCTCAGCGAGGCCGCGACGCAGATTTTCGAGACGATGAAGAAGCTTTCGCCGACCTCGAAAAGCTCGATCAGCATCCAGCACATGGGCGGGCCGGTGATGATGATGCGGATTTACTACCTGCTCTTCGAGAGCCCGAACGGCTGGCGCCTCGTGCTGTGGTTCAGCGTCATCATCAATGTGAACCTCGCGCTGATGAACATGCTCCCCATCCCGCCGCTGGACGGCAGCCATATCACGCTCGCGCTCGTCGAACTCGTGCGCGGCAAGCCGCCGGGTGCCCGCACGGCGAAGATGGTGGAATACGTGCAGATCGCCGGCACACTGCTCGTGGTCGGGATGATGCTTTTCATCACGGTCTTCGATGTGCAGGACCTTTTCGGTGGCGGAAGGAAGGCGGCGCAGATGCGATTCAAGCCGCGCACCGCGGTCGAGAAACCGTTGTAGCTTCGGCCCGCACGTCGGCGTTCATTTTTCCATGCAGCACTGCTCCTCGCTCTATCGTTACCAGCGCCGCGCCACGCGCGTCGTCCATGTCGGCAATGTTGTCATCGGCGGCGACCACCCAGTTCGTGTGCAGTCCATGATCACGTGCGACACGATGGACACGGCGGCGTCCATCCAGCAGACGATGGATCTCGTCGCGGTCGGCTGCGAGATCGTGCGCATCACCGCGCCGACGGTGAAGGACGCGGCAAACCTCCAGCACATCGTCGCCGGCCTGCGCGCGCGCGGATGCGACGTGCCCATCGTCGCCGACATCCACTTCAAGCCCGATGCCGCGATGGAGGCCGCAAAGTGGGTGGAGAAAGTGCGCATCAACCCCGGCAACTACGCCGACTCGAAAAAATTCGCGGTGAAGGAATACACCGACGATCAGTACGCCGCCGAACTTGAACGCATCCGCGAGCGCTTTTCGCCGCTGGTGAAATTTTGCCAGGAACACGGCCGCGCGCTGCGCATCGGCACGAACCACGGCTCGCTCTCGGATCGCATCATGAACCGCTACGGCGACACGCCGCTCGGCATGGTCGAGAGCGCGCTGGAATTCGCCCGCATCGCGCGCGAGCACGGCTACCACAACTTTGTGTTCTCGATGAAGTCGTCGAATCCAAAGGTGATGATCGAAGCGTACCGGCTGCTGGTGGCGCGGCTGGATGAGGAGGATGGGAGAGTGCTCAGTGCTCAGCACTCAGTGCTCAGTGGCGCAGCCCCGTCCCAACTGAGCACTGAGCACTGCGGACTGAGCACTTCTTCTTGGGCCTACCCCATCCACCTCGGCGTGACCGAAGCCGGCGACGGCGAGGACGGGCGCATCAAATCCGCCATCGGCATCGGCTCGCTGCTAAACGACGGCATCGGCGACACCATCCGCGTCTCGCTCACCGAGGACAGCGTGCACGAAATCCCCGTCGCGAAGGCGCTGGCCAATGTGAGACAGGCTTTCAGCCTGTCCTGGACGGCGTCCGGCGAGCCCGAGCCGCCCGTGTCCTTCGATCCCTTCAGCTACCGTCGCCGAGTCACATCGCGCATCGAGGTTCCGCACGCTGTCCCAGCCGAGGCAGGACAGGCTGGAAGCCTGTCCCACATCGGCGGCGAGGAAGTCCCTCGCGTGGCGATCCCGCAGGCGAAGTTCAATCAGATCGCGCACAAGGTGAAATCGCTCGGCGATTTTCAGCCCGATTTCATCTGCGAAAAATCCGGCGTCGTTGAAGTGGACCCACGCGACGAGCGCGCGATCACCGAGCTGAACGCAGCCGACGAACCGCACCTCGTCACCGTGCGCGACTGCGTGCAGATGCCCGTCATCGCCGCATTCCGCCTGCTCGCCGCGCGACTCAGCGCGACGCATCCGATTTTGCTGAAGGACACCCTTTCACCCTCGACCGATGCCGCGCGGCCCTTCCTCGACACGCTCCTGGAAAGCTCCGTGAACCTCGGCTCGCTGCTCTGCGACGGCATCGGCGACGCGATCCTCGTGCAGGGCGAAGAAGCGCCAGGACAGTCGCTACGGCTCTCTTTCAACATCCTCCAGGCCGCAGGCGCGCGCATTTTTAAAACCGACTACGTGGCCTGCCCGAGCTGCGGACGCACGCTGTTCGATTTGCAGAGCACGACGGCCAAAATCAAAGCCTCCACGCTGCACCTCAAGGGCGTGAAGATCGCCATCATGGGATGCATCGTGAACGGCCCCGGCGAGATGGCCGACGCGGACTTCGGCTACGTCGGCGGAGCGCCCGGAAAAGTGAACCTCTACGTGGGCAAGCAGGCCGTAAAATTCAACATCCCCGAGGGCGAAGCCGTCGAGCGCCTGAAGGATCTCATCCGCGAGCACGGCAAGTGGGTCGAGCCGCCGATCGCGGCGGCGGTTTAGCTCAGTTCTGGCGGCGGCTTCAAAGGGGCGAGTTCCACGCCATCGAAAAAGTCGCGGGGACGGTGTCGCAGCCGAGCAACTCGATTCGCACCTGCGCCTTGCGCCCTTCGGTCAGAAAACTGCCAGGCGCCGGTGGGCAGGGACTGTATTTGTCCACCCGAATCTGGAAGGCACCCATGCGCGATGGGCGCGCTGACGCCCGCCATGCAGGCCGCCAGCTTGCGCCCGTGGTTGTAAGCCTCCGTGCGCTGTGAAAGCACAACCACGACAAGGACCTGAATCAGTAGCGCGTCGCACCTGTCGTCGCGGACGCGCGTCGCGGTGCAGAACGGTGCCGGAGTCGAACCAAAGGTGAGAGGAAGTTCTCCTCCGAGGCCTCGAAAGCCCGGTTTCAGACGCGAGGATTTCCGGGGAAAATGACTGGGCGCTCGGGAAAAAATCACGTATGCCGCGAGGGGGGGTATCGCGAAAATTATCAAAAAAAGAAAGCTTCGACGCGGCTCTGATTCCACTTCACGAAAAACAGCCGATTTCAGAGGTGAAAACGACCTGAAAGGGGGGACGAGATCGTCCTTCGGACTGCCCTGCATTCGCAGGAAAATGTGAACTTTTTTGAAAAAGTTTGTTGACCCAAAAACGGAAACCGCTATCAACACCGCCCCGCAAGTGCGGGGGCCGTCCAAAGCGGTGTTCGACGAAAAGACAGCGAGCGAAGAAATTCGCAAAAAGTTGTTGACCCCGCCGAAGACCTGAATAGGATGTCCCTCCCGCTGAAACAAAGGGCGCGCTGAAAAGCGCGACAGTCGCTCACGAGAGCCGCTGGCGCAGACGAAAGTCTGAGAGCCGGTGAACTCGCAGGCGCTGCAAGTTTTTTGACAGTTTGGTTTCGAGTCGCCCGTCGCCGCATCCCTCGTGGAAGCGGAGGCGGACACAAACTCAAAACGGTCCATACAGCAAAAATTGAATTGTGCGTTGCACGTCAAATTTTTGATTTTAATAGTAAGTGCCGAGACCTGCCAGTCAAATGGCGGGTCAAAACGGCCAGACGTCGGGGCTTGCTGCCTCGACAAAGCTTTCTACGGAGAGTTTGATTCTGGCTCAGAACGAACGGTGGCGGCGTGGATAAGACATGCAAGTCGAACGGGACTTTCAGTGTAGCAATACATTGAAAGTTCAGTGGCGTAAGGGTGCGTAACACGTGGGAAATCTGCCGAGAAGTGGGGGATAGCTCGCCGAAAGGCGAATTAATACCGCATGTGGTCAGTGAGGACATCCTCGCGAAACCAAAGCCGGGGCAACCTGGCGCTTCTTGATGATCCCGCGGCCTATCAGCTAGTTGGCGGGGTAAAAGCCCACCAAGGCTATGACGGGTAGCTGGTCTGAGAGGACGACCAGCCACACTGGAACTGAGACACGGTCCAGACACCTACGGGTGGCAGCAGTCGAGAATTTTTCTCAATGGGGGCAACCCTGAAGGAGCGACGCCGCGTGGAGGATGAAGGTCTTCGGATTGTAAACTCCTGTCATTAGGGAACAAACCTCCCGGTTAACTGCCGGAGAGCTGATAGTACCTGAAGAGGAAGAGACGGCTAACTCTGTGCCAGCAGCCGCGGTAATACAGAGGTCTCAACCGTTGTTCGGATTCATTGGGCGTAAAGGGTGCGTAGGCGGCGGAGTAAGTCAGGTGTGAAATCTCGGGGCTCAACCCCGAAACTGCACTTGATACTGCTTCGCTAGAGTATTGGAGAGGAGATTGGAATTTACGGTGTAGCAGTGAAATGCGTAGATATCGTAAGGAAGACCAGTGGCGAAGGCG
>JANXZI010000246.1 GCA_025355595.1 Spartobacteria bacterium | reverse complement strand
CCGCGCCCGCGATTTCCCAGTGGCCCGTCGTGGTATCCTTGCCCGCGCTGCGCTCGCGCATCCGCCCAAAGGACGCCGTTGGGCGTTGGGCGTTGGGCGTTGGGCGTTGGGCGTTAATCACCTTGTCGAGCCCGAGCCGTTCGAGATTCGGCAACGCAAATCCGGGCGTGTCCCGGTAGATGTGCCCGAGCGTGTCCGAGCCTTCATCGCCATACGCGGCGGCATCCGGTGCGCCGCCGCCGCCGACGCTGTCGAGGATGAGGAGAAGTGCGCGCATTGCTAGAGAGCGGGTATTTCTACGGGTGTTCGTTGCACTTCAAAATCGGGCTTACGCTTCGCGGACATTGCCGCGGGATTTGGATGAATGGTCGAAAATGCGGTAGCCGACGAAGGCCGCGACGATAAGTGCAGCCACAGTCCAAGCAATGATGGAGCGCCATCGGGCATACCATTCTCTCTTTCTCAGAGGCTCCGTGTCGGGCTCAGGGAGCAAAGACTCGAATCCGCGGAAAGCTTTTTGGACATAGGCCTCGTCCACGTAGGTCGAGTGGAAAGTGCCATCGGAAGTGCGGTAGATGATGTAGCGCCCCAGTTCGCGCAGCCCTTCGCTGATACCGCCGTACCAGTTCGTGTAGTGGGTTCCGTCGCGGAATGGGCGACGGGTAATGATGACCAATTCACCGCCGTAAGGTTGCGGCAAACTTAGCGGCTGGGAGAGGAAGGCGTAACGCTTCGTGGGAGTAATATCGCAATAGGTCGCGTCGATGGGTGCGTTGCAATATTTCTCGATGTCAAGCCACGACGAAGGAGAGCGCCCCTCATTGTCCTTGGCATAAAAACCGGCAAACCTAGAAACATGGCGCGCGAACCCTCCCTCTGCGGTAATGATGGTGAGAGCTAGGGCGGTCGAAGAAGCGCCGACTAAAAAACAAAGTCCATACAGGGCACATTTCAAACCGCGGACACAGCGACTCCTAGTCGGCATTCGGAGTTCTTCAGTGCTGGGAGGCATGATGCTTGAGAGTCGCCACGGGTCGCGCTGCATTCAACTTCCAACTTCTCCCCTCCCGCGCGCCGGGCTTTCCTTTTTCCCGCGTGCCGACGTAGGCTCGGCGCTTCATGCAGAAAAACGACCGCATCTTTGTCGCAGGCCATGGCGGACTCGCCGGTGGCGCAATTTACCGCGAACTCCAGCGCGCAGGCTACACGAACCTCCTCGCGCGGCGTTCGCGTGAGCTGAACCTGCGCGACCGCGAGGCGACGCGGGCGTTTTTCGAGAAGGAGAGGCCGAAGGTCGTGGCGGTGGCGGCGGCGAAGGTCGGGGGCATCAAGGCGAACAGCGATTTCCCCGTGGAATTCCTGCTGTGGAATTTGCAGATCCAGAACAACGTCATCGAGGCGGCGGCGGACTTCTGCGTGGAGAAGCTGCTCTTCCTCGGCAGCTCGTGCATCTACCCGAAATTCGCGAAGCAGCCCATCGCCGAGAGCGAGCTGCTCACGGCTCCGCTCGAGTCGTCGAACGAGCCGTATGCCATCGCGAAGATCGCGGGCATCAAGCTCTGCCAGGCATATGCGCGGGAGTTCGGGAAAAAATTCATCAGCGCGATGCCGACGAATCTGTACGGGCCGGGCGATAACTTTGATCTGAACAATTCGCACGTCCTGCCCGCGCTGCTGCGGAAGGTGCATGAGGCGAAGCTCGCGGGCGCGAAGGAGGTCATGGTGTGGGGCACGGGCACGCCGCGCCGCGAATTCCTGCATGTGGAGGATCTCGCCGCGGCGTGCCGGTTTCTCATGGAGACGCACGATGATCCCGCGCTGATCAATGTGGGCTACGGCGATGATGTGACGATCCGCGAACTTGCCGAGACGATCTGCGAGGTCGTCGGCTTCGGCGGCGCGCTCACCTTTGACACGACGAAACCGGACGGCACGCCGCGAAAGCTCATGGACAGCACGCGGCTGCTCTCGCTCGGATGGAAGCCGCGCATCGCGCTACGGGAAGGCATCCGGCAGACCTACGCGTGGTATCTCAGCGAAGGTCCCGGCGCAGCGTGACTCACTTCCGAATTAAGCGTGCGAGGAAACGCTTGCCGCGGCGAATGACCTAAGACAAACGAGGCATTCGAATAACCCCACGCACCCACCATCCCATGAAACGCTCCTCCTTCCTCGCCCTTGTCATTTCCTCCGCTCTCGGCTTTCAGTCTTTCGCCGCCGATGCGCCGAAGCCGCTGCGCGTGCTGCTCCTCGCGGGCGGCTGCTGCCACGACTACAAGGCACAGAAGGACATCTTGAAAAAGGGCATCGAGGAGCGCGCGAACGTCGTTGTTGAGATCATTTGGGCGTCGAAGACCGAGCAAAAAGATGGCGTGACCATCACCGTCAATGATGGCGGCACGAAGCCAGCGCTGCCGATTTACGGAAACGCGGAATATGCGAAGGGATTCGATGTCGTGATCCACGATGAGTGCTCGGCGGGCATCACCGACCCGGCGATCATCGCGGGCGTGCTGAAGCCGCATCAGGACGGCATCCCCGGCGTGAACCTGCACTGTGCGATGCACTGCTACCGCTTCGGTGATTTCGGCAAGCCGCTCGCGCCGGGCGCGGAGAACGGCCACTGGTACGAGTATCTCGGGCTTCACTCGACCGGCCACGGCCCGCAGGAGCCGATCGCGATCACATTCACTGCGAAGGATTCGCCCATCGTGAAGGGCTTTGCGGATTGGACGACGATCAAGGAGGAACTCTACAACAACATCCAGATCCTCACCGGCAAGGAACTCGCGAAGGGCAAGCAGACGGCGAAGGGCAAGGACACGGAGACCGTCGTGGCTTGGACGAATGAATACGGCCCGAAGAAGACGCGCGTCTTCTCGACGACGATCGGACACAACAACGCGACGGTGGAAGACTCGCGCTATCTCGATCTCGTCACGCGCGGTTTGCTCTGGAGCACGGGCAAGCTGAATGACGACGGCACGCCTGCGAAAGGCTACGGCCCCGGCGGGAAGTAGGCGTTCGCGTCCGCGCTCTTATGAGCAGGGCAAAGAAGGCGATTGCGAAAATTCTCGAGGGGCGTTCCGACGCGAACCTCGACTTCGGGGATTTCTGCCACGTTCTTGAGCGCATGGGCTTCACCCGGCGCTCGGGTCGTGGAAGCCATGTGATTTTCACAAGGCCGGACGTGGTGGAAATCATCAATGTGCAGCCAAAGAGCGGTGGCAAATCGAAGCCGTATCAGGAAGACAAGTCCGCGACATCATTCACAAATACTCGCTCGACGCCGAATAACATGCGCTACGAACTCATCATTTACTGGAGCCGTGCCGACGAAAGTTTCATCGTCGAAGTGCCCGAGCTTCCCGGCTGCATGGCGGACGGAGGCACTTACGAGGAAGCTCTCGCAAACGCGAAGGTGGTCATCGAGGAATGGCTCGCCACCGCACGCGCGGAGTCGCGGCCGATTCCGGAGTCGCGCGGGAAACTTTCGTACGCGTGAACGCTGGCGCGGCGTTGCCGTTCACCGCGGCTTCAGCACCGAATCAATCCACGCATAGGCCTGCTCGCGGATTTCCGGCGGGAAATCGTGCGGGCACTCGGGATGCACGACGCGCAGGTTTTCCGAGGCGTTGTGCAGTTTGAAAACGGGCAGCGCGGCCTTCTCGATTTTGTCCACGCTCTGCCATTTGAAATTCGAGTCGCCGAGCGGCGCGCTGATGAAAACGCGGCGCGGTGCGAGTGCGCCGATGAGTTCGTGGAAGTCGAACGGGATGTCGGCGAGGCGGCCTTTGTAGGCGGCGAGGCGCGGCATGTAGCGGTCCTGGCACCAGCCTTTGCCGTAGTCCCACACCGCAGGATTGCCGCCCATGTAATCGAGGTAGGAGTCGAATCCGCAGCTCGACACGACGGCCTTGATGCGTTCGTCGAAGACCGCCGTGTAAACCGAATTATGCCCGCCGAGCGAGTGGCCGATCGTGGCGTACGCGCCGGCTTTCACGAAGGGCAGCGAGTCGAGCAGATCGAGTCCGCGGATGTTGTCCCAGATTGCCTTCATCGTGCCGCTCGCGTAGCCGAGCGCCTTCAGGTCCGGCTGGTAGTCCGCGAGCTGCACGTACGCAGGCGCGAGCGTGACGTAGCCGCGCTTCGCGAGTTCCAGCGCGTAGCCGCGGTTTGTCCGGTGTCCTTCCTCGACGATGCTGCGGTTGCCCACGACATTGTCGGTGCCGTGCAGGCACAGGACTGCGGGGAACTTTTCTTTCCCCGCGAGCGCGGCCTTCGGGATGAGCAGGAATGCGTGAGTGCGTCCGCCGGGTTCGGCGGCATACGTGATCTTGCGGCGAATGTGATCACCGGCGTCCACCTCCTCCTCGATCTGCATGGCGAGCGCGCAGCGTTTTTCTGGGCCGGGGAGCGCGCCCATCACGCTCTGCATTCCGCGCAGGATTTCCGCGCGGCGCTTCTGCCAGTCCTCGCGGGTTTTCACGGGATGCACGGCGTCGTCGCTACCGTGGAATGCGAGGAGATCCTCGCGGTCGAGGCGCGGTGGCGTTGCAGAGTCTGCCGCCACGAGGCTGGCGAGCATGAT
Organism: Spartobacteria bacterium; assembly: GCA_025355595.1. Taxonomy (GTDB): domain Bacteria; phylum Verrucomicrobiota; class Verrucomicrobiia; order Chthoniobacterales; family Chthoniobacteraceae; genus SXWH01. The sequence goes on along the minus strand of JANXZI010000246.1, from coordinate 1,587 downwards.
GAATGGCAGCGCGAGCGTGAGGTGTTTGAAAGCGTATGCCAATAGTCCCGAAAGCCTGTGCGCCAAAGGCGCAGCCCATGCCACCTCAACTGTCATTGAATTCCTAAAAAGCCATCTTATCGGAATTATTCTTGTTGGCATCTTTTGCTCTGTCGCAGCGAGTTTAATTTACACATGGCTTCGTCCTCCATCACATTCAAGCACGCAAAGATCAAATGCAGACACGCAATCCCCGTTTTGGCGTCACTGCCGTTGGCATCGCCAGTGACGATTCCAACGGCAACTACGCCGCAGCCGCAGTTTTCCGGTGTCACCGTCGCCGAGATCTTTTCACTCCGAAGCGGACCCGGGACGCACCGATTTACAGAAGGACGACTTCCGACGCAGATATGACGGTAAGATAGTTCAGTGCCAGGCTACTGTTGATGGCGTTAAGCAACAATGGTCTGCAGCCGATAGCGATGTCATTGCCGTGTTGTATCCGAATAAAGAAAAATATCCGAAGGTGACGGAACTGTTTACAGCGAGTTCCCGAGCCAGACTCAAAGATAGTCTCGCGGACCTTCAACCCGGAGACATAATCACAATTCGAGGCACCCTGCGTTTCTTAGACAACCTCTGGCACGCTCCCGCACTGAATCTGCGAACTAATCGAATGCTACGCGCCATGACCGCGACGCCTAACTGTTGTAACTCGACAATTGTCCGCTATGGAAAGTGAACCAGAGACGGGGACACGATGCTCCAATTGCGGAAAGATTGCACGGCGGCCGTGGCTCGACACAAGCAGCGCCGCCGTCAAAGCTGCGCGTATGAAATTTCTCCCCCTTCTTTTCCCGGCCTTCGTGTTGCTCGCTGCGACAGTTGGCCTTTCGTCCACAGCCGATGCCATTCCTGCCACGGGTGCGGATGGGCGGGTGCTGAATCTCGGGTTTGAGGACGGGACGCTGCGGGACTGGACGGTGGCGGGGGAGGCGTTTGCGAAGCAGCCGGTGAAGGGCGAGATCGATCAGAACCGGCCGTTCGGGAAAGGGCGCGTGTCGAATCGCAAGGGGGAGTACTGGATCGGCGGATACGAGTTTGATCACGACGACAAGGCGAAGGGCACGCTGACTTCCGTGGAGTTCAAGGTGACGCAGCCTTGGGCAAGTTTTCTCATCGGCGGCGGGGCGCTGCCGGGGACGCGGGTGGAGATCGTGACGAAAGATGATGGGAAGGTGATGCACACGGCGCGCGGGGTGAACGATGAGCGCATGGCGCGGTCGGTCGTGGATTTGCGGAAGCTGCAAGGGCGCGAGATTTTCATCCGCATCGTGGATGAGGAGACGGCGGGGTGGGGGCATGTGAACTTCGATGACTTCATCTTCCACGCGGAGGAGCCGAAGTTTCCCGCGGATCAGCTCGCGCAGAAAAATGCGAAGCCTGCGCCGGTAAACAAGAGTGATCCGAATTTGAAACCCGACGAGGTGCAGTTTGCCGGGCTGCCTGCGGAAAAGGCGGCGCAGGTGGCCACGGTGCCGGCGGGCTATGAGCTGAAGGTCTTCGCCGCGGAGCCGGACATCGTGAATCCGATTTCGTTCTGCATGG
>JANXZI010000595.1 GCA_025355595.1 Spartobacteria bacterium | reverse complement strand
CCGTGGTTCTTCCGTGGTTCCTCCGTGCATCCTCCGTGCATCCTCCGTGCATCCTCTGTGAACCGCTGCGGTTGAAAATGGGACCATGCTCGGCGACAAAGCCACGGTGCCTGCCGCGGACGTGATCGCAATCCCGCGCGGCACCGCATTCAAGACAGGCGACATCGTGCTCGCACCGTGGAAAACCGCGCAGATGTTTCCCGGCACAGTCACGGCGGTGGCGCGGTTTGCCGTGACGGTGAAGTGGGACGACGGCAGCGCACCATCGGAAGTCGTGCGCGCAAAGATCGCGCCGCTCCCGCGCTGAACCGCCGCGCTCCTTCGCGAGCAGCTTCCCGATGCGGGGGGAGGGCGTGAGCCATTTGTCATGTCCAAAGACTTGCGCGGAACGCTATGATTCCTCTGAATCCCAAATCCCAATCCCCAGATGAAACTGTTCCTCCTCACCGCCTTCGCCACCATCCTCGCACTGTCAGTCCTCTCGCCGGGCACCGCTTCCGCAAAGGGCACCAGGACTCCAAAATTAAAGCCGACGCCGGTGCCGGAAAAGATCAATGCCAAGGGCGCAAAGATCGCCAAGGTCGGCGGGAACTCGATCACGATCGCGTATTCCAAGACGAGCACGGACTACAAGATGACGAACGAGACCCGGATCAACATTGACGGCAAGCGCGCGGGCTCGGCGGATCTGAGACCCGGCATGCACGTCGAAGTGGACGTGAGCGCGCTGAACCCGACCGTGCTTCTCTCGCTCAGTGCGACTTCGGTGCAGAATAAATAAGGCGCGGCACGCGAGGGGCACCGGTCGGGAGTGCCGCTCCACTCACTTCCCGATGCACCACAGCTTCTCGCTCGTGCGGATGAAGAGGTGGCCGTCGCTCACGGAGATGGTGCTGCGACTGGCGTCGCCGCCGCCCATCGAGACGGTGTGGAGCACTTTGCCGTCGGCGAGATTTTGGACCACGGCGGTGGCTCGCTCGCCGATGGTGTAGATTTTTCCGTCGGCGATCGTCGGCGAGGCGCGAAAGATTTCCATGCCCTTCGTTTTCTCGAGTGCGAAGCCTTCCTGCCAGACTTTCGCGCCGGTCTTCGCGTCGAGGCAGGTCATCACCTGCTTGTCGCCGTTGAAGACGTAGAACTTCCCGTCGAACGCGGCGGGTGTGGCCGTGTCAGGCGTGTTCTTTTCGTCGAAGACCCAGGCTCGGCCTTTCTCGGAAATGTCGCCCTTGCCGTCCATCTTGTAGGCGATGGTGGCGCTTTGCTTCGGGCCGCAGACGAGCGCGATATTTCCCGATGCGACGGCGCTCGGGACGAGGCGCATGAAGCCGCCGCCGCTCAGACCCTTCTTGTTATTGATGCCGCCGCCGCGCCAGAGCTCCGCGCCGGTCTCGGCGTCGTGGCCGGTGAGGCAGTCGCCTCCGGAAATGAGGAGCTGCGTCTTTCCGCCGACGGTGTGCGGGATCGGCGTGGCGTACGTCTCCATGCTCTCCTGCTCGGCGTCGGTGGGGCGGACGTGTTTCCAGACCGTCTTGCCGGTCGCAGGATCGAGCGCGAGGAGGTAGCTCTCGCGCGGACCCTTGTCCTTGTCCTCGATGCCGGGATAGCCGCCTTCCGCGGGAGTGCGCTGGAGGACGAGGACATAGAGCTTGCCGCCGAAGAGCAGCGGGCTGCTGCCATAGACCCAATTGATGTTGAACTTCCCGTAGTCCTTCGCGAGGTCGCGCGCCCAGACTTGCTTGCCGGAAAAATCAAACGCCGCGAGCTGCCCGGTGCCGACGAGCGCCCACACGGTCTTGCCGTCGGTGACGGGCGACGAGCACGTGCTGTTGCCGCGGCCCTTCGCCATCGCGCCGTCGGCGATGTTCTGCTTCCACGCGACCTTGCCAGTCTTGCGATCCACGGCGATGAGCCACTGCTTGTTCTCGGGATCAGGGCTCATCACGAAGACGAGCCCGCCCGACACGATTGGCGTCGCGCCGCTGATGCCGGGAAGATCGAGCGACCATTTCACGCCCTCGGTCTGGCTCCATTTCGAGGGCAGATTTTTCTCGGGCGAGGTGCCGTTGAATTCCGGCCCGCGCCATTGCTGCCAGTCTCCGGCGTGCGCGACGGTGGTGATGGCGAGGAGGGATGCGAGGGTGTGGATTTTCATGAAGGTCGGAAAAAGGGTGAGGGGTTGGTTCAGGATAAACCGCGCGTGTGATGCCCGCTTAGAGTGCGCAGTGGAAGCGGAATGCTTTTCGGGGAGCAACGGTGCGGCGGTCTGCAGGGAGTCGATCGAAATGAGGCACATCAGCGGGCTGCGCGCATTCCGGAGGATCCGCGATCTACTTCTCGGGGATCTCGCTCAGCTTCACCGCGTGTCCCTCGGCGGCGCTTTTGTCCGCGGCGGCGATCACGCGGTGCGAGCGGAAGGCGTCGCTGAAGCTCGTGAGTGGCATGTCCTTTTCCGAATCAAGCGCGTCGAAGAACGCCTGAAATTGCGTCTGGTACGGGTGGTCGCTCACGTCGCCGGAATCGAGCATCTTCATCGAGAGCTGCGACCATGAGTGCTTGTTCAGTCCCGCGAGTTTCTGGCTGTGGAATTTGTTGTCGAGGATGCTGCCCTCGCTGCCGACGAGGTGCGTGTGGAAATAGTAAGGCTGCCAGCAGTCGATGATCGACGCGCACTTGCCCACCGTGCCGTCCTTGAACTTCAGCAGCGTGGTGGTCGTGGTGGG
>JANXZI010000590.1 GCA_025355595.1 Spartobacteria bacterium | reverse complement strand
TCCCCATTTCTCCTCGGTGTGTAGTCGAACGATTTCCGGCTCCTTCGGCAAATAGCGCATGTTTCCTTTTGCAATCTTTTGGAGACGTTCATCCTCACGGGCTTGAAGCCATTCCCGCATCTTCTCGGGCTCGGCAATCGGGGCGCAACTGCAATACCACTCTCGTGCTGTGGAGCCGGATTTGGCTCCGTAAAACTCGGCACATTTCCGCCAATGGATCGCGCCGTTTCCTTTGTAGAATGGCAGCGCTACACTCGATTCGTTTAGTCGGGGTTGTTCCAGCAAGAGGACACGATGAGGCCCTGAAACATTGGAGAGTTTCGCCTGTCTCATGCGCGGCAGTGTGTGCAGCGTTCCCTGCGCAGGCAAGGCGCGCATTTTCCTCTCACCCAATCACCGCCCGCTGCTTCGCCACCAGCTCCCCGATGCCCCCGCGCGCGAGTTCCAGCGTCGTGTTCAGCTCCGCTTCGGAAAAGGTGCTTTCCTCGCCGCTGCCCTGCACTTCCATTTGAACCGAGGGTCTGCTTTTTCGGAGATGGATTTGAGTGGAATCGCTGGCGCTTCCGTGGGATCTGCGGTGAGCCATCGGCTTCCTCAGTCGTTGCGCACGACGAGCCGGTCCGGTTCCACGCTGGCGATCTTCAGCACCCGCGACGCTTTTTTTCCGGGGCCGCGGAAGAAGGACAGTGTGCCATCCGCCGACAGGCTCCACGTCCCGCGCGTCTCCGTGGCGGCGTCGCCGGGACCGGGGCCATGCTCGATCAGCGCATCCGCCTGCAACTCGAACGAATCACGCCCGCGCGAACGGGGGAAGCTGAACGACACGGGACGGAAGATCATTTCCGCCCCGGAATCCTCCTCGTGCGAATGCACCCAGTGGCCCAGCAGGTCTTGCGTTTTCATAAGGCAGTGTGCCGCAAAAATCGCCCGGCCGAATCCCGCTGGCGAGCGGAGATTCGGCCGGGTTGATTTTTTGTCCAGCCGGGTGCGCTACACGCCGATCGCGCTGCGCGGGCCGATGAGGGTCGAGTGCATCCGGGCCACTTGCCCGGAGGTGAACATGACCATCGCGGCATCGTCCACGTAGTCCATGTAGTTCACAAACATGTCGCCGTTCGGCCCGTTCTTGCAGGTGACGTGAGGGAATGCCGGCTTGCCGAAATTCGGTGCCATGGCACTGGGCGTGTCGGAGATGTGATCGGTGCCGGAGCAGTCATTCGAGTCGCCCCAGATGTGATTGAGATTCAGCCAGTGGCCGACCTCATGCACGGCGGTGCGCCCGAGATTGAACGGCGCAGCCGCGGTGCCGACGGTGCCGAACGCGGTGTTCAGGATGACGACGCCATCCGTCGCCGGTGGCCCGCCGGGGAACTGCGCGTAACCGAGCAGTTGCTCGCCGAGCGAGCAGACCCAGAGGTTCAGATATTTGTCGGTCGGCCAGGCATTCACTCCGCCGGTCGTCTTCGATTTCACATCGTCCTGGCTGCTGAACGAAGTCTTCTTCGTCTTGGTGCGGGTGATGCCATTGGTCTTCTTGCCCTTCGGGTTCTTCGTCGCCAGCGCGAAGCGGATTTTTGAATCAACGAACAGTCCGGTCCATGGAACAGGGATGGCGGTCTTATCCGCATTGCCCGCGCTGTAGTCGCGGTTCAGCGCCTCGATCTGGCTCGCGATTTGCGCATCGGAAATGTTCTCCGCCGCCGTGTTATAGACGACGTGAACGACGACCGGGAGGGTTCGGATTTGGTCACTCTCCATGCTCCTGGCGGCGCGGCCATTCGTCAGGAATGTCTCCGCCTGCAGGTGAATCTGAGTGCGACGCGCCCGGAATCCGGGATCGCATTCGCAGAGTCGTTGATGGGCTTCGGAAGCACCGCACATGCGGCGCGTCGGCGTGGTCTTAGTCTTGGCCATGGGGGGATGTTTGCTGGTTGGGTTTGTGGTTAGTTATGGAAGCCGCGTGGAGAATGAATGGCCTCACCCTGCGGATACACCTGCCGCGGACGTCCGTTACATCCATTTCGCAAAAGTATTCCCGCTATGTCTGCCCTCCGTCATTCGTCCCACTTTGGCGTTCCAGATCGTCACGCCTTCGCTTTTGGAAAAATTCCCGGTATCCCTGCTCGGTCCACTCGCGATCATTCTTGAGGCTGTGCACGATCGCGTAGCCGCGCTCGATGAGCCGCTCCGGCGCGTCCGGCAGGCCGTAGTGCTGCACGGCGAAAGGCTCGCCATCCGCCGCGAGCCCGAGCAGCCGCAGCCCCGCGCCGCAGGTGTACAGGCTCAGTACGATGTCCTCGCTGAACTGCGTGTTCAGCCACAGCAGCGGGTCTGCGAAATAGCCCTTCGCCAACATGCGCCGGATCGCCTCGCGGGAGATTGCATACGCGCCACCGAGCACGAATTCCGCGGGCTGGTAGCCGCACGCGATCGCGTCGCGGATCTGATCACGGATCGTCGCGCCGCGTCCGAAAAAATGAAACGTGACGTAGTGCCCCGGATTCGCCGGGCGACGCCACAGCGCGATCGGATTCGTCAGCTTGCGCAGCATTTTGCAAAAGCTCGTCTGATCGCGCGGCGTGCCGTCGCACATGCGGTCGTAGAGCCCGGCCATGCCGGCGTTCGGATTCACCGCGAATGCACGCGCGATGCGCTCAGCAAACGGCGCGATGACGAGCGCGTCCGTGTCCAGCTTCACCGTGAATGAAACGTCCGGCGCATTCCGCTCGACCCACGCGAGCGCCGCGATCATCCCGGCGGAAAGCCCGCTCGTCGGCCCGATGCCGCGGCCATTGCGCGGATTTTTCACCACGACGATCCGGCACGACGAAGGCGTGGAAAAATGCGCCGTGAGATCGCGCGTCGCGCCGCCGTCGTCCACAAGGATCACGAGCGGCGTGTGCGGCTCGTACGCCCACAGGCTGTCGAGCAGATCCCGCGTGCGCGCGATCTCCGCATCGCGCGGGCCGAGCGGGATGATGACGCAGAAATTGGTCATGGCAGTGTTGTTTCGCTCGGCATGTCGGAGCGCGCAGTAAGCACGATGCGCCATGCGTTTCGAGGATGTTCTGAGCGCGTGGGAGAAAACCCTTTGACGCACGGAATTGTCGCCGCTTTACTCCGCGCACCACTGCAACCGGAGAGATGGCTGAGTGGTCGAAAGCAACGCTTTGCTAAAGCGTCATACGGGTTAAACCGTATCGAGGGTTCGAATCCCTCTCTCTCCGCCACTTTCCAGAAGAAGGTGGCACTTCGCCGCTCGTCGCTGCATGAAAATTTCCGGGGCTGACGCATCCCAATCTTTCAAATCGGAGGTCATTCTGAGGGAGCCGAAGCGACCGAAGAACCCCGTCGCATGGCCGGGTGCGATCAAACATCTCTGGAGATCATCCGCCATGCCACGGGGTCATTCGACTCGTTTCACTCGCTCAGGATGACCGGGTTTTTTTGTCGCGTCAGCCCTCACGAAAGTCCTCCCCGGCCTCCCGCGGCGCGTCCACATTCCGGGAGGCCGAATGATTTTCCCAAAGCCCCGCACCCTGCCACGATTCTCCCTCCGCGCTCCGTGACCGCGGCCTCGACACCGCCTGCGGTCGCGTTACCATTTTCACCTTTCGACCACACCAAGCCATGAACCCGATCATCACCCCAAGTCCCCTCACCCGTCGTTCCTTTCTCCATCGCGGCGCTGCCGGCGCGGCGGGCGCTGCACTCGTCGGCGCATTCCCGCACATCGTGAATGCGCAGGCGGCGAAGGCCATCAGGATCGGCATCGTCGGCTGCGGCGGACGCGGCTCAGGTGCGCTCACGGACTCGATGAATGCGGACAAGAATGTCGTCCTCACCGCGATGGGCGACGTGCATGCGGATCGGCTGGAGACGAGCTACAAAAATATTTCCACGGCCCGGCCCGATCAGGTGAAGGTGCCGGACAACCAGAAATTTAGCGGCTGGGATGCGATCGACAAAGTCCTCGCGACGGACATTGACATCGTGCTGCTCACGACGCCTCCCGGCTTCCGCCCCGCGCATCTGCACAAGGCGATCAATGCCGGCAAACATGTCTTCTGCGAGAAGCCTCTCGGCGTGGATGCGCCGGCGATTCGGCACGCGCTCGAAGCGGTGAAAAAGGCGAAGGAAAAAAATCTCGCGATCCAGACAGGCTTTTGCTGGCGCTACAATTTCGCCGAGCGCGCGACGTGGGCGAAGCTGCACGAAGGCTTCATCGGCGATGTCCGCGGCTACTACGGCACCTACCTCACGAACAGCCCGTGGGCTCCCTTTGAACGCCAGCCGGACTGGTCGGACCTCGAATACCAGCTCCGCAACTGGCTCTACTACACGTGGCTCAGCGGCGATCACATCGTCGAGCAGGCCGTGCATTCCGTGGACAAGATGAGCTGGGCATTCAAGGACGTGCCGCCGGTGAAATGCACCGCGCTCGGCGGACGCCAGCAGCGAGTCGCGCCCGAATTTGGCAATGTGTATGACCACTTCGCCGTGATGTATGAGTTCCCGAATGGCGGACGCGGTTTCATTTTCGCGCGCCAGCAGGGCGGCTGCTCGCCGGAAAATGCCGACTACATCGTCGGCGCAAACGGCACCGGTCAGGTGAACGGATTCAAGCCGCTGCACGTCCTCGACACGACGGACGGCAAGCGCTGGATGTATGAGAAAAATGGCGGCGCGGATGGAGCTTCACCCGGCGAAAAAAACCTCATGTATGTCGAGGAGCACAAGGAACTCATCGAGAGCATCAAGGCCGGCAAGCCCGTGAACATGGGCGACCAGCTCGCGCACAGTTCGCTGCTCGCGATCATGGGCCGCATGAGCGCCTACACGGGCAAGACACTCACCTGGGACGAGGTCGTCACCTCGAATGAAACGTGGTCCGCGATCGACGTGGACAAGCTCGACTGGAACTCAAAAATTCCCGTCCCCGAAGTCGCCATGCCCGGCCGCTACAAGCTGCCGGCGTAAGGTACGCACGGACGCTGTTCAGATTCCGCAGGGAGTCATCGTTGCCACCGTAGCCGCGCCCGTGAGAGCGCGGGCACGCTGTCACTTCGCCGGTTTCACCAGCGACTGAAAGGCCTCGAAGTAACGCTTCCCAAACTCGCGGCATGAGGCCGAATCGAAGTGGAGCTTGTCGCCCCGGTGCTTCAGCCCCTCTGCGCTGACGTATGCGGTGCGCTTCACTTTCTTCGGCAGATCCTGGTGCGCCTTGTCCACCTGCACGCGCGCATCATTCCACGGTGCCTCGGCAAATTTTCCCATCTGCCCGACGATGAACGGCACCTCGGGAGCGCCGAGCTCCTGGCGCATCCGCGCGATGAGATCGTGCAGTTTCGCCTCGTGGCCCGGCGCGAGTTTTTCGTTGGAATCCGATTCGCCCTGATGCCACAGGATGCCGGTGAGCGTGCCGGATTTCAGCGCGAGCTGCGCGCGCGGCATCGCGTCGTCCCACGGGTGGCTTTTCGTTCCTGCGTAAAATGCGCCGGGCTTCCATGAATCAATCGGTGACCCGCCGACCGCGCAAGGAATGAGGCCCACGGTGATGCCGGGATGCGCCTCCGCGTAGAACGTGGCAAAAGTTTTTCCGAGCCCGACGCCCGCGGCTGCCTTGTCGAAATGCAACGGATCGATCGCGGGCACCCACGCGCCCGTCTTGTTCAGCATGAGCACTCGCGGATGCGGCGTGCGGTCCTGTTCCTCGACGGCGCCGCGCCCCGCCATGTTCGACTGACCGACGAGGAGGAAGAGGTGGAATTTTTCCTTCGCCGGCAGCGCCGTATTTTGCGCGACGGCGAGGTGCGAGAGCAGCAGGGCGCACAGGAAGACGAGGGGGCGAAGCATGAGCAGATACGATGCGTTCCGCCCGCTTCACGCAAGCACTTCGCGAACGATCCGGAATGGGCGGGCCGCCGACTTTGATTTCTCGCTGACCTTTCCGCTCAGCTATTTCCAGCTTGAATCCACCCGGCGGCGGCGGGAACCTGACGGCGGAAGATATTCAGGAAACTAGGACTCCAATGAAGATCGTGTGCCTCCCAGCCGACCTCTCTCACGAACGAGATTTCCGTGGGATCGCTGATCGGGATGGAATCACCACGGACGGACGGCTCGCCACGATGACGCGCACCGGGCGCAACGCCCGCGCACGCGCCGCCGCCGGCGATATCTTCCCCGAATGATGAAAGCCGGAACTCCCATCGAAGCGCGGCGCGCGCCGCGGAGTTCGGTGGTGCTGAAGACCACGCTGCTGACCGCGGTGATCGTCGCCGTCCTGCTGGGCGCATTGCTGACGTTTGGAAACCGCTTCTGGCACGAGATCCTCCGCGAGGAGATCGACGCGCGCCTCAGCGCGGTGGCAGCGAGCCGGCGGGCCATCGTGCATACGCAGCTCGCCCTGTATCGCCAGCGCGCTGTGCTGAACACGGATCGTGGAGAATTCCGGAGCTTCCTCGGGCAGCTCGTCGCCGGAAATTTCAGCGAGAAGGATCGCGGCTATTCCGAGCACAGCCTGAAGCGAATCACCGCCGATGGCCTCACCCACTCGGCCATGCTCGTGGAGCCGGGCGGCAGCATCATGGTCGCCAGCGATCCGGCGAAGGTCGGCCGCAGCCTGGCGTCCGACGCCGTGTTCATGGTCGGGATGAAGGAGGTTCGCATCGGCGTGCCGCAACGCGTGGGCACCGGATTCGAGGTCCGTGTGGCGGCGCCAGTGCGTTCATTTTCACCGCCGGAAAAAATCTGCGGCGTGCTCGTGCTGGATGTGGAAACGAGCGATCTCGCCGAAGCGCTGCGGGATATCACCGGTCTCGGCCGGACGGGCGAGGTGCTACTCGGGGTGCGCGAGGACAGGGCGATCCGGATCCTCTTTCCGACACGATTCCGCAGTGAGAATATCACGCTCCCGCTGGCCGATGCTCCGGCGATGGTCGCCGCGATCGAGGGGCACGAACGTCTGGCACACAACCGCGACTACCGCGGCGAGCCGGTGCTCGCGGTGGGAGCGCCGGTCGGGTACGGAGGCTGGGGGCTGGTGGCGAAGATGGACGAGGCGGAGGCTTACGCGCCGATCGCGAGTGCATTGCGTTACGGCCTTGGGCTTGGGGCGATCATCGCGCTGGTCGGATTGGTGGCGTCGTATGGGGTGGCGCGGCACGGGCTGACCGTGCGCGAGCGCCGCATCGTCGCCGGGTTCGACCGTGGATTGGGCAAGGTGGCGCTCGCCTGTGCGCTGACCGTGGTCGCTCTGGGGCTCGCAACCCTCGCTTGCGGGCTGCTCCAGATCAAGCCGCTCAAGATTCTGTCCCCGAGCCTTGCCTCAATGAGGCCAAGCACCGCGCTGTGCTTCGTCCTCGCTGGAACGGCGCTCTGGCTGCGGCGGCACCGTGGCCTGAGGCTGGGCTGTGCCTGGGCCGTCCTCATGCTCTGCGGCTTGGAACTCGCGCAGGAGATGGCGCTGAGGCCTTTCGACACCGGGCAGTTTCTTTTCCTCAAGGCGTCCAGCCTTCTGCGCGCCGTGCATCTGGATCGGATGTCGCCGGTCACCGCGAGCATTTTCATTTTGTTCGGCATATCGCTGTTGCTGCTCGGCACCTGCCGGGCGGCGCTGCGCCGGACGGGGGAAGCACTGGCGATCTTCGCGGGTTGGGCAGGACTTTACGCAGTACTCAGCTACGCCTTCGGCGTGGATGTGCTCCACCAGCTTTCCCAATCCGACTCCGTGGCACCGCACTCGGCGGCGGGATTCGTGCTGCTCGCGATCGGCATTCTCTGCACGCGCGCCGATGGGATTGCCGGAACCTTCGCCAGCGCCGGCCTTGGCGGTCAGATCGCGCGGCGTTTCCTCCCGCTGACGATCGGCCTGCCGCTCGTGCTCGGCTGGCTGGTGATGATCGGGGAACATGCGGCGCTCTTCACCTCCAAGGAAAAGACGGCCGTGTTCGTCACTTCGATGATGCTCATGCTCGCAGTGCTCGTCTGGCGCAATGCCCGTTCGCTCGACGCCTCCGATGCCGAGCGCTCGGAGGCGGAAGCGAAACTGCGCGAGAGCGAGGAACGCCTGCGGCTGGCGCTCGGTGCGGCCGGGATGGGCGTGGCGATCGCCGATCTCACACCGGGAGGAGCACTGATCTTTGACGCGCAGGCGCGTGCGATCCTGGGCCTGGAAGCGGACCGGCGCGAGTGGACGATCCAGGAGTTTCTGGCGAAACTCGTCCACCCGGACGACCGCGAACACCTCCAGGCCGCGCTGGTCCGGGTGATGAAACTGGGGCACGGATCGGTCGTCGAATACCGGATCGTCCGCCCGGATGACGCGGTGCGCTGGCTCCAGGGCTCCGCCACCACGCAGCCGGACGCGAGCGGCGTGCCATCGCGGTTCATCTGCGTGAGCTTCGACATCACGGAGCGCGTCCAGGCCGAGGCGGCACGGCGAGAGAGCGAGGAGCACATCCGGACGATCGGCGACCGTCTGCCTGGCGGAGCGATCTATCGCTTCGGGATACGGTCGGATGGCAGCCAGTTTTTCACCCACCTCAGCGCCGGTTTCCTGCGCAGTACCGGCTACTCTCCCCAGGAACTGCTGACGCATCCCGGGAAAATGTTTGAGGCCATCCTCCCCGAGGACGCCGCGGTGATGGAGCGGGCGACGCGGGAGTCGGCGGAGGCGCTCACGCCGTTCGATCACCAATTCCGCCGCCGCATGGCGGCCACGGGCGAAGTGCGCTGGTTTCATTCGCGCTCAATGCCGCGCCGGCTGGGGGACGGCACCGTCGTGTGGGACGGCGTGGAGTTTGACATCACGGAAAAAAAGCACGCCGAGAATGCCCTGCGCGAGAGCGAGGAGCGGCTGCGGCTGGTCATTGATTCGGTGCCGCACTCCATCTTTGCCAAGAACCCCGCAGGGCAGTTCATCTTTGTCAATCGCGCGCAGGCCGCAGCCTTCGGCCTCACACCCGAGGAGATGGTTGGGCGCACGGATGGCGAACTGATGCCGGACGCGGCGCAGGTCGCGCAATTCCGCGCGGATGATCTGGAGGTGATCGAGAGCGGACGGCCGAAATTCATCGCCGAAGAGCGGCGGACCGAGGCGGACGGCGCGACGCGGATTCTCCAGACGGTCAAAGTTCCGCTGCCGCTGCCGGGCGAGGAAAAGCCCGCGGTGCTCGGCGTCGCCGTGGACATCAGCGCACGCAAGCATGCCGAAGAGCAACTGCACATTCTCAACCAGGAGCTGGAATCGCGCGTCGTCGAGCGGACCGCGGAATTGCGATCCGCCGTCACCGCGCTCGAGACGGAAAATGCCGAGCGTCGGCAGGCCGAGGAACGCATCCGCCAGCTCAATGAGCAGCTCTCCGCGCGTGTCGAGGAACTGGCCGCCGTGAACGCCGAACTGGAAGCCTTCGGTTACACCGTCAGCCACGATCTCCGCGCCCCGCTGCGCCATGTCGTCGGCTTCATCCGCCTGCTGTCCGAGGGGGCCGCCGGCAAGCTCGATCCTGGCACGGCCGAATACCTCCCGCTCATCGCGAACGCTGCCGCGCGCATGGGGCAACTCATTGATGGCCTGCTCCGGTTCTCGCGCCTCGGCCGCGCCAGCCTCCAGTGGACGGAGGTGGACACCCAGGCGCTCGCCGAGGAAGTCCGCGGCACCCTCCAGCTTGATACCGCAGGCCGCTCCATCGAGTGGAAAATCGGCCCGCTGCCAAAGGTGCAAGGTGACCTGACGATGCTCCGACAAGTGCTGGCAAACCTGATCGGAAACGCCGTCAAATTCACCCGCAGCCTGCCAGCCGCAACGATCGAGATCACCTGCGACAGCGCAACGGCAGAGCACGTCTTTCGCATCAGCGATAACGGTGTCGGCTTCGATCCGGCCCACGCAGGCAAGCTCTTTGGCGTCTTCCAGCGGCTGCACACCGTGACGGAATTCGAAGGCACCGGCATCGGCCTCGCCACCGTGCGCCGGATCATCACACGCCACGGTGGCCGCACCTGGGCCGAAAGCCAGCCCGGCCAGGGTGCCCGCTTCTACTTTTCGCTGGCCAAAAGCTGACCGTCCATTCCCGTCATTTACCCATGTCACACTCACACATCCTGCTCGCCGAAGACGACCCTCAATGCGCCCGCCTCACGATGGTCGTGCTCGAAAAAATCCACCCGGGCATCCGCATCGCTCATGTCTCCGATGGCGTGCAAGCGCTCGAATATCTCGAGCGTCGCGGCGAATACGCCGGGCGGACTCCGCAGCCGCCTACAGTGGTGCTGCTCGATCTGAAAATGCCGCGCTTGGACGGCTTTGGAGTCCTGGAGCGGATGCGGGCCCTCCCGGAGCACCGCCTCCAGCGGGTCGTCGTCCTCAGTTCCTCCGCCCACGAATGCGACGTGCAGCGCGCCTACGAACTCGGCGCAAGCGGCTACGCGGTCAAAAACATTGATTTCAACCTCTTCCGCTCCTCGCTCCAGGCGGTCTGGGACTTCTGGGGGGTCGTCAACCTGCCACCATCCGCCCCGGCGGGCGGCTGAAGGCTCCTGCGGTGCTGAGCGGAGCCGAGTGCGTCACTGGCCGACGATCAGGAAGAGATAGAACTTCTCCCTCGGCGGAAGCTTCGGGTCCTGCGCGGCGGCGAAGTTTGCGACAAGGAGGGCACAGAGAAAAACGAGGGGGACGGATTATGCGCCGCGCAGACGACGCCCTCCGTGCGGATCACGCAAGCACTTCGCGAGTCACGCGCGCTTCGAATTGGCTTTCAGCCATGCCGCGTACGCTTTCTCGCTCATCTTGCCGGCGGCGAGCGCGAGCGTGCGCAGCGCCGCCTCCGCCTCCGTCGCATGGAATGCAAATCCGTTCCGTTCGAGAAAGCCCGCGCCGAGCATGAAGCCGGTGCGTTTGTTCCCGTCGAGAAATGGCTGATTCTTCACGATGCCAGCCGCGTAGGCCGCGGCCATGTCCGCCATGTTCGGTTTGCCGTAGGCAAAGAGCCGCTGCGGCCTCGCGAGCGCGGAATCCAGCAGATGCTCGTCGCGCACCCCCGTGATGCCGCCGTATTCCGACAGCATGAATTCATGCAGCGCGAGGCACTCCCCGCGCGTGAGCCAATGCGGCTCCTTCATTTCGCCAGTTCGCGCAGCGCGTTGCGGTAGCGGCGGTTCAGGCTCTCAAAAACCGCCATCGTCTTGGCAAACTCCGGATTGCCCGCGGTCAGGCGCATTCCATCCTGCGTTTCCGTGAGTATGATGGTGTCGCCCTCCTCGATCTTGAGATGCGCCAGTGCCTCCTTGGGCAGCACCACACCGAGGGAATTGCCCACCTTGCGAAGTTTGAGTTCCAGAGTCATGCCGCCAGCGTAGCCACATCCGTAATAACAGCAAGCCGTCTCTCAAGCGAAAATCCATCCCAATGCCAGACGCAATCGCTATGGCGGACAGATCAGCGGCACGCTTGGGAAGTAAGTCCCGTACC